>JAQVRG010000020.1 GCA_028701165.1 Eubacteriales bacterium
ATCGTTTTCGGGCTTCTCATCCAACAGCTTAAATATGCGTCCCGCGCCCGCAAGCGCCATCACGACGGAATTGAGCTGCTGCGACACCTGATTAACGGGCATGACGAAGCTTTTGGTCAGCTGCAGGAAGGAGGCGATCGCGCCCAGCGTCAAATGCCCCGCAAAGATCGCAAGCGCACCGCCGACGATGGCGGAAAGCACATAGAGGAAGTTGCCGAGATTCCCCATGATGGGCATGAGGATGTTGGCGAATTTGTTCGCGCCCGTTTCGTTCTCGCAAAGCGCGTCGTTGCGGCGGTTGAACTCCTCCTCGGCGGCCTGCTCGTGGCAGAATACCTTCACGACCTTCTGCCCGTGGATCATCTCCTCGATATAGCCGTTAACGTCGCCCAAGGATTTCTGCCTTTTAACGAAGTAAGCGCCGCTTTTGCCCGCAAGCTTCTGCGCGATCCATACCATGAAGGACACGAACACCAGCACAAGCGCCGTAAGCGCGGGGCTTAAAGCGATCATGGCGGCCAATACCGACAGGATGGTCACAACGGAGGAGATCAGCTGCGGTATGGACTGCGAGATCATCTGCTGCATGGCGTCGGTATCGTTGGTATAGCAGCTCATCACGTCGCCGTGCGTATGCGTATCGAAATACTTGACGGGCAGCGTCTGCATGCGCGCGAACATATCATCGCGTACGGTTTTTAAAACGCCCTGCGAGATCGTCACCATGACGCGGTTGGTAAAAAACGTGGCTGTAATGCCCGCAAGATAGATGCTCGCCATCACGCCAAGCGCACGCAAAAGCCCCGCGAACACGGGCGCCGCCTCTAAAAGCAAGGGCGCTATATAGTCGTCGATCAGCTTTTGCAAAAACAGCGACTGCGCAACGCTTGTCAGCGCGCTGACCACGATGCACGCAAGCACCAGCAGCATCTGCCATTTATACGGTTTCCAAATGCACAGCAGCAGGCGCTTGAAGGTAGCCGTATCCATATCCTTAAGATTGGCCTTGGGCCCCATACCCCTGCGGCCCGGTCCGGGTGCGGCGTTACTCATCGAAATCGCCTCCCTTGATCTGGGATTCATAGACCTCTTGGTAGATGGTATTGGTTTTCAACAGCTCGTCGTGCGTACCCACCGCGTCGATGCGGCCGTTATCCATGACGATGATCCTGTCCGCGTCCTGCACGCCGCTGATGCGCTGTGCGATCACAAGCTTTGTGGTCTTGGGCATCGTGGTTTTCAAGGCCGCCTTGATGCGCGCGTCCGTCGCCGTATCCACTGCGCTTGTGGAATCGTCCAGTATGAGTACGGCCGGCTTTTTCAAAAGCGCCCGCGCGATGCAAAGCCTTTGCTTCTGCCCGCCCGATACGTTCGTGCCACCCTGCTCGATGTGCGTTTCATACCCGTCCGGCATTTTGCGGATAAATTCGTCCGCCTCGGCGATTCTGCACGCCGCGACGAGCTCCTCGTCCGTAGCGTCCGGATCGCCCCAGCGCAGGTTCTCCGCCACAGTACCCGAAAACAGCTCGTTCTTTTGGAGTACCACGGACACGGCCTCGCGGAGCGTTTCTAAATCGTATTCCCGCACGTCGCGTCCGCCGACCCGCACTGCGCCCTGCGTCGCGTCGTACAGGCGCGGGATCAGCTGCACGAGCGAGGATTTGCCCGCGCCCGTCCCGCCGATCACGCCAATGGTCTCGCCCTCGCGTATCCTGAGCGTTATATCCCTAAGGCACAGTTTGTTCACGTCGCCCGCGTAGCTGAAATCGACGTCGTCGAATTCGATATCCCCCGACGGCTTTTCCCGTACGGGCGACGCGGGGTTCGCAATATCGCTTTCCTCCTCCAATATCTCCGCCACGCGCTCGCCGCTTGCGCGCGACATGATGAGCATGATAAACACCATGGAAAGCATCATCAGCGACATGAGGATCTGCATGGAATAGTAGATGATGCTCATCAGCTCGCCCGTCGTCATATCGCCCGCGACGATCAGCCGCGCGCCGAACCACGCCGCAAGCAGCATGCAGGAATACATGCAAAGCTGCATGAGCGGCCCGCCCAGCGCCGTCGTTTTCTCCGCCTTGGAGAAATCGCGGTAGATATCCTGGGACACCTTGCCGAATTTCGAGGTTTCGTACGCCTCGCGCACGAACGCCTTGACCACGCGAATGCCGCGCACGTTCTCCTGCACAACGTTGTTCAATTCGTCATACATCTTGAATACGCGTTCAAAAACAGGCCGCGCGTGCGTCATGATATAGACCATGCCCAAAGCGAGCACGGGGATGATCCCCACAAATATAAGCGATATTCTTTCATTGACCTGAAAGGCCATGATCAGCGCAAGCGTCAGCGTCACGGGCGCGCGCACCGCGATGCGGATGCTCATTTGATACGCCATCTGCAAACGGGAAATGTCCGTAGTCAGGCGCGTCACGATGCTGGCCGTGGAAAACTTGTCTATGCTCTTGAAGGAATAGCCCTGCACGGCATGGTACATATCATGCCGGAGATTCTTTGCAAACCCGCAGGAGGCCGTCGCCGCAAAGCGTCCCGCCATCGCGCCGCCAAACAAGGATACGGCGCATACGCCAATGAGAATCCCCCCGTAGCGAAGGATCGCGTTCATATCGCCCGCGTCGATGCCAAAATCGATCAGGCGCGCCATAACAAACGGTATGATGACCTCCATGGTCACCTCGAGCACCATACACAGCGGCGTAAGCAGCGTCGGCGCTTTATATTCCCGCACACAGGTCAGGAGTTTTTTAATCATAGACTGCTTTGTTCCCTTACTTCCTTAATCATACATCCTTCCTATGATACGGCGAAAAAAGCACCGATGTCAATCGATGCTTCATTATTTCACAATTCCACCATAAAAATCGCGCAAAACAGCCGCTTGGCAAGGACCTTTCGGCCTTTGACACCCCCGTTTACGCTTGGGGCGCGGTCTCCTCCTGCGCATCCTCAAAATGCCGGTGCTCACGAAGCTCCGAAAGGGGCGTAACGATGATATGTCCGCGATCGTCGATCAGATTTTCGGGCAGAAACAGGCGACCGGGCATATCCAAGCCCGCAAACTGAATCCCCATAAGCTCCTCAAGCTCCTTCTCCGGCCAAGCGGCCGCCGCCGCGTAGATCGGGGACACAGAGGGCAGCGCATCGTCCGTAAACGTGACCTGGTAGCTTTCGACGCCCTTATCCACGCCGTACTCGTAGGATACGACGTTCGCGCCCTCGGCGTTGACAAGGCCGTGGATCATGACGAGCGGAACGCCCGCTTTCCGCATGCGCTCTGCCGTGGGTACGATCTCCTCTTTGGTGACGTCAAACTTCTTATAAGGCTGCATGGTTTCACTCTCCTATTCTCTAAAATACCTGTATTAGCATATCCTCGGCAGTTCCGCGCCGGTCAGCTTGCTGAGCATCCGCGTGCCTTGTGCGCGCGTTAGAAGCAGCACATGCCCCGGACTTCGCGCGCTCACCGTTCCGATCACGGCGGCGTTTTCACCGTAGGGCGCGCGACGGATCGCCGCAAGCGCCTCCTCCGCCTTCTCTTTGTCCACCACCGCAACGAGCTTCCCCTCGTTGGCGCAGTAGAGCGGATCAAGGCCCAAAAGATCGCAGCCCGCCTGCGTTTCCGCGCGTATCGGAATCGCGTCCTCCGTAAGCTCGATGCAAAGCGGCGTATCCTCCACAAACTCGTTGAGCGCCGTCGCCACGCCGCCGCGCGTAGGATCGCGCAGCACGCGCACGGCTTCGCCGCATGCCGCAAGCGACGCGCACATGGCCGTAAGCGGCGCGCAATCCGAACAAAGGCTGCTCTTGATCCCCAGCTCCGCGCGCGCAAGCATCACCGCCGCGCCGTGATCGCCTACAAAGCCCGAAACGATCACCGCGTCCCCCTCGCGCATACGTTCGCGCGAAAGTCCCGGATGCCGCAAAAAGCCTATGCCCGCCGTGTTGATATAAAGGCCGTCGCCCTTGCCGCGCTCCACCACCTTGGTGTCGCCCGTAACGATCTGCACGTTCGCCTCGTTCGCGGCCTTGGCTATGGACGCTGCGACGCTTCGCAGCTCGTCAAGCGGCAAGCCCTCCTCCAAGATCATGCCAAGCGAAAGATACTTCGGCGCGCCGCCCGCCATGCAAACGTCGTTGACCGTACCGCACACGGCGAGCTTGCCGATATCGCCGCCGGGGAAAAAGCGGGGCGCGATCACAAAGCTGTCCGTGCTCATCACAAGATTCGCGCCGCCCTCGAGTACAGCGCCGTCGCCCAAGGCGTTAAGCGCGTCGTTTGCAAAGGCGGGCAAGAAAATCTCTTGAACCAGCGACGCGCTTTTTTTGCCGCCGCTTCCATGATCCATCGTGATCACATCGTTCATACGCTTCCCCCGTACTTGTATCTTGCGGCGCACGCGCCCTCGCCGGACACCATGCAGGGCCCTATGGGGTCTTCCGGCGTGCATACGCCGAACAACGGGCACTTTTCCGGCGGCAGCGCGCCCCGTATCACGTCGCCGCAGCGGCAGGCGGACGGCTTCTCTTCTTCAAAACACACATCCAGCGCCTTTATGGCGTCAAACGCCGCATAGTCCTCCTTGAGCGCAAGCCCGCTTTGCGGTATCATGCCCATGCCGCGCCAAAGGCTGTCGCAGGGCGTGAACACAGTTTCCACCGTCGCCATGGCAAGCGTGTTTCCCTCTCTTTGCACGGCGCGCGGGTACGCGTTTTCCAACGCCGGCGCGCCCTCCCGTATTTGCAGCAGCAAACGGTATACGGCAAGGAGGACGTCCTCCGTTTCAAAGCCCGCGATCACAGCGGGAAGCCGAAGCGACCGCGCGACGTATTGAAAGCCGTTCTCGCCCAATATGCTCGCCACATGCCCCGGGCACAGCAATCCGTCCACAGCGAAGTCCGCGCTTGCGGCAAGCGCGCGCAATGCGGGCTCCAAGCGCTTGAGCATGGGCAGCAGATAAAAGTTCTTAACGCCGCTTTCCTTCGCCGTTTGCACGGCGATGGCCGTCCCCGGCGCGGTCGTTTCAAAGCCCACGCCCAGAAAGACGATCTTTTTGCACGGGTTCTCCCGCGCGACCTCCACGGCGTCCATAGGCGAATACACCATACGCACGTCGGCGCCCAGCGCCCTTCGCTTAAGCAGGCTGTCCCCGCGCGCCGAACCCGGCACGCGCAGCATATCGCCGTAGCTTGTAAGGATCACATCCGGCCGCGCGCTGAGCGTCAGGCACGCGTCGATATCCCTCGCGGGCGTTACGCAAACCGGACAGCCGGGGCCGGATAGCAGCGTAACCTTGGGTGCAAGCAGGGGCTTAAGCCCCGCTTTTGCGATCGCCATCGTGTGCGTGCCGCACACCTCCATCAGCGTCACGGGCGGCACATCTACAGCCTGTATAGCTTGCAGCAGCGCCTTACTCTCCGGCATCCGCTACCTCCCGCCACGCTTTTAGGCTCGCCTCCGCCTCCGTTTTGCGCAGGCGCTCGATGGCAAAGCCCGCGTGCACGATCACATAATCCCCGACCTTGGGTTCCTTGATAAAATCGACCCGCACGGCGCGCGTAAGCCCCGCGGCCTCGCCTACAGCCTGCGCGCCGTCAACGGATATCAGTTTCAGCGGTATCGCCAAGCACATCCTGCTGCCTCTTTCCTTCCTCCTCGCGCCGCGTCCTTTGCGCGGCCGCGATCGCCGTCTGCCCAAACGCGATGCCCTCGTCGTTCGTGGACACCCTTTGGTGATGATAAACCGTAAAGCCCGCGCGCGCAAGTCCCGCGATCACCTGCGGGAGCAGCTTCTGATTTAAAAATACCCCGCCCGAGAGCACTACGCTGCTTACGCCCATATCCGCCCGGATGGCAAGGCACATATCCACCGCCATATCCGCAAGCGTTTTGATGAAGCGCCCCGCGATCTGCCCCGCGTCCGCGCCCGCGCGCTGTTCCTCGCACAATGCGGAAAGCATGGGACGCGTATCAAACAGGCGCAGGCCGTTTTCGATCGCCAAACGGATCGGATACGCCGTATCCGCTTCCTTTGCCATGGTCTCCAGCAGCACGGCCGCCTGTCCCTCGTAGGACACGCTTTCGCGCCCCGTCAGCAGCGCGTATACGCCGTCGAACAGCCTTCCCATGCCGGAGGAGCGTGGACAATTCACCCTAGCTTGCAGCAGCCTTTGTATCGCCGCGTATTTTTCTGCGTCGCAGCATGCGGGCACGCTTTCTTCCGCGTCCTTAAGCAGCGCCGCGCCTACGCGGTAGATCTCCTTGACGGCCTTGTCGCCGCCCATAAGCGGTATCGGACGCAGGCTGCCCGCGCGGACAAAGCCGACATAATCGCCCACTAAAAATTCGCCGCCCCATACCGTACCGTCCGCGCCGTAGCCCGTGCCGTCCCAAACCACGCCGATGCAGGGCTTTTCCAAGCCGTTTTCCGCCATACAGGCGGCCATATGCGCGTGGTGGTGCTGCACCGGATACAGCGGCAGCCCCGTTTCCCTTGCACGCGCCGCCGCGTAGGCTGTGGAAAGATAATCCGGGTGCATATCGCACGCCAAGGCTTGGGGCGTTATATCGAACAATTTTTCAAAGTGCGCGATCTGACGCGTGTAATGCTCGAGCGTCTCGTAATTCTTCAAATCGCCTATATGCTGGCTTAAGAACGCGTCCTTTCCCCGCGACAAGGCGAAGGAAGCCTTTTGCTCCGCGCCGCAGGCGAGTATGCCGTCCGCGGGCATCGGCAGCGTCTCGGGCGCGGGCGCGTAGCCCCGCGAGCGGCGAACGGGATAGGGCTTCCCGTCAAAAATCGCGTACAGCGAATCGTCACAGCAAACGTGAATCTCCCTGTCGTGCAGCAAAAATCCGTCCGCGATCCCCGCAAGCTCGCGCAGCGCGTCCTCGTTCTTATAGAGGATAGGCTGATCGGAAAGATTGGCGCTGGTCATGACGAGCGCGTCGATATCCGTTCCCATCAGCAACACATGCAGCGGCGTATAGGGAAGCATCACGCCAAGGCGGTCGTTCTCGCTTACATAAGGCATGCGCGAAGCGACGCGCTTCTCCAGCAGCACAATGGGGCGCGCGGGGCTTGCAAGACGTTCCTTTTCTTCCTCTGTCATCTTGCACAGCGCGCTTGCCGCCGCGATATCGCGGCACATCAGCGCAAACGGGCGTTCGTCCCGCTGCTTGCGCGCGCGAAGCGTTCGCACGGCGGCTTCGTCATGCGCGTCGCAGGCAAGGTGTATGCCGCCCAAGCCCTTCACGGCTATGATCCTGCCCGCCTTTACAAAGGCGCGCGCCGTTTCCACCGCGTCGCCGGTAACCGACGCGCCGTCCGCGTCTAAAAAAAACGCGTGCGGGCCGCATACGGGGCAGCAATCGGGCTGCGCGTGATAGCGGCGGTTTTGGATATCCCGATACTCCCCGGCGCAGGAAGCGCACATGGGAAACGCCGCCATGGTGGTGTTGCAGCGGTCATACGGCACGTCCTTGATGATGGTAAAGCGCGGGCCGCAGTTGGTGCAGTTGATAAAGGGATAGCGGTACCGCCGGTCGGCCGGGTCAAGAAGCTCCCGCAGGCAATCCGCGCACATGCCCACATCCGGCGCGATCAGCGCATGCTTATGCGCAAACGCTTGGCTTTGTTCGATGCGAAAGTCCGTAAAAGGCGGCACATCCGCCGGCGTTACTGCAATCGAGTCGATATGCGCAAGCTGCGGCGGGTTTTCCTTGAGTGCCGAAAGAAACACATCCACGCGCTCCCTGTCGCCGGTAAGCAAAAGCTCCACCCCGTCGGAGGTATTGCGCGCGCGGCCACACAGGCCGTAGGCTGAAACCAACATGTGCAGGAAGGGGCGAAAGCCCACGCCCTGCACAATGCCGCGTATTTCGATCTTATAGGTCTGCGTCTCGTCCAACGCCTTGTTACGCCTCCGCCTTGGGAAGGGGCTGTACGGGCGGCTTGGGCGGTATCACGGGCTTTTTCTTGACGAAGGTACCGCTTACGATCAAATCGGCGGGATTTGTCGCTACCATCACGTAATCCTCCGTAAGTTTGATGGCCTTACGCGCGCAGAAATCGGCGCAGGTGCGGCAATAGGTACAGGACCCCAAATCGAAGGAGAGGGTGATCACATCGTCGCCGTCCTCGTTCCTCTCAACGGTTTTTGTGATCGCGGCGGGCGCGCAGACGCGCATGCACATGCCGCAGTTGACGCACAGCGTCGGATCGTAGCTGATGCGTCCCCGGTAATCCGGCGCGGCGGGCGGTATTTCCTTGGGGAAGGACACGCGGGTCGCCGGCCTCTTGAACAGATTCTTGATCGCTTCTTCCAAATACGGCAGCACCATATCAGTTCTCCCCCCTCTTCTCCCGAAGGATCTTCGTCGCTTCCACAAGCCCCGCCATGATGGCCTCGGGCTTGGGCGCGCAGCCGCATACCTCCACGTCCACATGCGTGAGGTTCTTCAAAGGCCCCTCCACGGAATAGCTGCCCTTAAAAACGTTGCAGGACTGCGGGCAGGAGCCGACGGCCACCACGACCTTGGGCTCCGGCGCCTGCGCGAGTACGCGCAGCACGCGCTCTTTGGTTTGGCTCGTCACGGGGCCGGACACCACGATGATATCCGCGTGCCGGGGCGTGCCCGCAAGCTTAAAGCCGAAGCGCTCCGCGTCATAGCGCGGGGTAAGGCAGGCGACGATCTCGATATCGCAGCCGTTGCAGGAGCCGGCGTTCACATGGAACAGCCACGGCGATTTGCCCGCGCTTTTTTTAATGAGCTTCTTAAACATAACCTACCCCCCTACACGCCCAGCCATACCAGCGCAAAGCTGCAAATGGCGAGGCCGGTCACCGTGGTCCAGTAGAATTTGAAGGTCTGCTCCACCTTGAGGCGGGCGCAGATCGCGTGCGGCAGCGTCATGGACACGAACATAACGGCAAAGCACTCGGCCAAGAAAATCAGTACGTCCAGCCAAAGCCTGCCCGTTCCCATACCGCCCAGAAACAGCGCCGTAAACAAAGCCGGCATCACGAAGGTCTTGAGTGCCGCGTTAAGCTTGAACACCGCAAGCGGCCTTCCGCTGTACTCACAAAGCGGTCCTTCGCAAATCTCCGTCTCGGCCTCCGCGATATCGAAGGGATGCGAGCCGGCCTCGCAGGGGATCACCAGCAGCATGGCGACAGCCGCCGGCAGCATGCTCCAATGCGCGATGTTGGGGCCAAAGTACGCCTGATACAGCTCGATCTCATCAAAGGAGAAGGTCACGCCGCCCACGCCCGCAAGCTTGCCGACCGTCAGAAGGATGATCGCAAGCGGCAGCTCGTAGGCAATGATCGCCACCATTTCACGGGAGATGCCCACGCCCGCAAACGGCGAGCCGGACGCAGCGCCGCCCACGATCAGCGCCAAGGACGGGATGCAGAGCAAATACAGGATCACCACAACGTCCGCCACGCCGCTCATGGGCATGAACAGCTTGATGGGGATGAAGAGCGCGATGGTGACAAGGCTTATAAAGCCCACGACGGGCGCTGTTAAGAACACCTTCTTGTTCGCCGCCGCCGGAATGATGGTCTCCTTGCCGAGCAGCTTAAAGAAATCGTAGATAGGCTGCGTGACGGGCGGTCCCACCCTGCCCTGCATGCGCGCCACCAGCTTGCGGTCGATACCGGAGAGCAAAAGCCCGGCCGTCACGCAGAACAGCAGTCCGGGGAATATGAGTATGTAGAAAAGAATCGTCAATATCATCGTCATCATCTGCACACCCCCTTACAGAAACAGGAACATATACGCCACAGTGACAGCCACCGCCACAACGCCCCACAGGGCGTAATCGTTGACCACGCCGCTGTGCGCGTCGTGCATAAAGCTGAAATAGTGCCGCATGTTGCGTTTAAAGCCCCAGAAGAGATCCGCGCCGCCCACCTGCGAATACTGGCTCGCCTCGCCGCCGAAGAAGGTGTCGTACTTGGGCTCCACGGCTTCGCCCTGCAGGCGTTTTCCCCGCGCCCTGCCGCCCGTAACGGAAACGATGGTAAAGGCAAGCAGCAGGATAAACAGCAGTATGATCCAAGTGATGGGCTGGTAATAGCCAAGGGTGCTAAACTGCACAGCCGGCGCGGTGACGGGCACCGTCGCAAAGCGCTGCGCGTAGCCCGCACCCATCATGGCGTCGATGTAGTTGCCCGCATGCAGCGCTGCCGCCGCGGCGGGACCGGATAGGTAATTGACCACAACGCTCGGGAAAATGCCGGTGAGCACGCACAGGCCGCCGAATATCCACATGGGCGCGCGCATGGCGGCCGGCGCTTCCTTCGTATCCTTGAGCGCGTCGGGCAGCTGGCCGAAGAATACGGACTGCGCGACCTTCACAAAGGACGCGAGCGTCAGCACGCTCGTCACGATGGCCACGAGCACCACGAACACATAGAACAGGTTGCCCGTTTCCGCCGCGCGCTGGTAGACGGCCTGATAAATAAGCCACTTGGACGCGAAGCCGTTAAAGGGCGGAATGCCGCTGATGGACGCGGCGCCGATCAAGAACAGCGTGCAGGTCTTGGGCATGCGCTTTGAAAGCCCGCCCAGCTCGTCGAGCTTGGTCGTGCCCGTTTGATGCAGCACGCAGCCCGCGCAAAGGAACAACAGACCCTTGAAAATGGTATGGTTCATGGCGTGGTAAAGACCCGCCGCCAAGCCGAAAGCGCTCGATAAGCCCACCGCCGTAATGACATAGCCGATCTGGCTGATGCTGTGGAACGCGAGCAGGCGCTTGAAATCATGCTGCGCAAGCGCCATGGTGACGCAGACGAACATGCTGATCGTACCGAGCAACACTAAGAACACCTGTACGGCGCTTTGATCCATCGCGCGGAACACGCAGTAGCAAACGCGGATGATGCCGTATACGCCGGTCTTGGTGAGCACGCCGGATATGATGACCGAGATGGAGCTGGGCGCTGTGCCGTGCGCGTCCGCCGCGATCGGGTGATAGGGCACAAGGAACGCTTTGCAGGCAAAGCCCACGATCAAAAGGCCGAACGCCAAGACGGAGCTTGGCATGGCCGTGCCGCTGATAAGGGCGGAAAGCTGCGCCAAGTTCAGCGTATGATACTGTAGATACAGCATGGCCGTACCCACAAGGATACAGGTGGAACCGATGGAACCGATCACAAGGTACTTGAAGGACGCTTCCAACGCGCCCGGCATAAAGTTGCGGTAGGCTGTCAGCGCCACGGCCGCAAAGGTCATGATCTCCACCATGACGTAGATGTTGAACAGGTCGCCCGAGAGGACAAGACCCAGCACGCCGCCGCCCAGCATCAGATAGAGCGTATAATACTTGCTGCGCGCGTCGTCATACTCCAAGTATTTAAAGGAATACAAGGCGCTTACCAGCACCGCAAGATCTACGACAAGGCCGAAAAATAGGCTCAGCGCGTCCACCTCAAGGCCGATGCCTATGGCGTAATCCGCCACGGGCTTCCAGCCGCCCAGCCAGTAGGATATGATCTCGCCGTCCAGCATGACGGGCTTGACAAGGCAGCAAAGCAGCGAGAAGGAAGCGATCACCGACGCCGCGACCACGCAGTTTCG
>JAQVRG010000279.1 GCA_028701165.1 Eubacteriales bacterium
TCCTTTGAATACACGTTGTAAGTAAGCGTGTAGTAGTCGTCTCGATAGCTGGTGGACACAGGATAAATTCCCGCGGAGAGCTTTTCTTCAAACGCAAAGGCGTCGGCAATCAAGGCGTCAGCCTCCGAGGCCTCCACGCCGTTATGCGTTAAAAGCGCTTTATAATAAGTATCGTTCGCAGCCTTGAAGCGATCGCCCTGCGCCGTGCGCTGCGCATATTCCGCAGAATCCTCCAGCGACAGATAGGGCGCGAATATACTCGCTACATTGACCTTGCTGTTTTTGATATCCGCGCCGACGCTTGTGTTGATAATCGGCACAAAATAATACAGCGCGCCGTCGCCCGCAAAAAGCTCGCTCAACTCCGCTATGCTTTTTGTATCCCGCACAAAATGGAAGCTGCGCATCAGCGTGCTGTTCCCCGCCGCGTCCCGCGTCGCCGCATCCATGGCCGACGCGAACAGAGCCGCCGCCTTTTGCTGATCCTCGCTCCGATCCGGCGCTTTCAGCGTTTCAATCATCTGGTTTTCCACGGTTTGGTTCAGCTCGTTGAATCTCGTCCAGCGGGAGTAGCCCTCCGGAATCGTATTCTCCGTATACCAGTCATAATTAACGTAGGCGGCAAAGTCCGCCCCCGGAGAAGTATGCTCCGGCAGATTTCCCGCAATACCGGGATCCGGCCACACCTTGGGTGCATCGGGATCAGCCGCAGGCGCCTCCACGGCGGCGGGCGTTTCCGCGGCAGCCGCCTGTGCGGCGGAGACCTCGGGCTGAGGCGTTGCAGGCGCCGTACAAGCCGTAAGCAGCAGCGCGGCGCACAGGCTCACACACAGTAAACGTGAAAGCATACACATCCTCCTCGTAACCTTTATTTTCACACCACAATTTCTATCGCAGTATAAACAGACGATACCACGACTCGCACGCGTTTGCAAGGAAAGTCGTCATTGCAGCCGAATAGGACTGCCCTTCAGACATCAAAGCAGAGCAAATAGCCCTCCCGCTCTCTGTTAAGAATCTGAATAACAAAAAGGAGGCAAATCGATAAAGGTTGTGCTTGTTTATTGTGCATGACCGCGATACAATGATATATGTGAGAAGATAGGTCATACTAAGTTTTTAAGTATTTTATGCAATAGCGAAAGGAGCACACACCACACATGAAAGATCTTACCAGTTACATCGAATCCCTCGGCATCCTCGCGCCCAAGGCTGTTTACAGCAACCTTTCCCCGGCGGTTCTGACCGAGAAAGCCCTCGCCCGCGGCGAAGGCAAGCTTTCCAGCACCGGCGCGCTGGTCGTTTATACCGGCAAGTACACCGGCCGCTCCCCTAACGACCGTTTTATCGTGGACTCCCCCAACGTACATGACGATATCAACTGGAACAAGGCAAACGTCGCCATCACGCGTGAAAAAACGGACGCGATCTACAAGAAGATGACCGCTTATTTACAGGGCCGCGAAATCTTCGTATTCGACGGCTATGCGGGCGCCGATCACACGTATTCCCTGCCCGTGCGCGTCGTTTGCGAAAACGCCAGCTCCGCCCTCTTCTCCACGCAGGCTCTCGTTCGCCCCAGCGCCGAGCAGCTGGCCGATTTTAAGCCCGGCTTTACCGTGCTTTGCGCGCCCGGCTTCAAGTGCGTGCCCGAGGTAGACGGCGTGAATTCCGAAGCCGCCATCATTTTGGACTTTGAAAAGAACATGATCCTCGTCGCCTGCTCGCAGTATTCGGGCGAAATCAAGAAGGGCATCTTCACCGTGATGAACTATCTGCTACCCCACAAGGGCATTCTGCCCATGCACTGCTCGGCAAACATCGGCGATCATAACGATTCCGCCCTGTTCTTCGGCCTGTCCGGCACGGGTAAGACCACCCTCTCCGCAGACCCCAACCGCAAACTGGTCGGCGACGACGAGCACGGCTGGACGCCCGAAGGCATTTTCAACTTCGAGGGCGGCTGCTATGCTAAGTGCATCAACCTTTCCAAGGAAAACGAGCCGCAGATTTGGAACGCCATCAAGTTTGGCGCGCTGGTCGAGAACGTGATCATGGACGAGGAAACCCGCGTTCCCAACTATGACGATGGCTCCATCACCGAGAATACCCGTGTGGCTTACCCCGTGGAGTACATCCCCAACTGCGTGATTCCCGGCGTGGGCGGACACCCCAAGACGGTTGTGTTCCTGACGGCGGACGCGTTTGGCGTACTGCCTCCCATCAGCAAGCTGAGCCGCGAGGCCGCCATGTACCACTTCGTTTCTGGCTACACCTCCAAGCTGGCCGGTACGGAGCGTGGCATCACCGAGCCCGTCACCACCTTCTCCACCCTCTTCGGCGCGCCCTTTATGCCCATGCACCCTTCCGTATACGCTGCTATGCTGGGCGAGCGCATCGATGAATACGGCGCAAACGTATACCTCGTCAACACCGGCTGGTGCGGCCATAAGGCCGGCGACGGCAAGCGCATGAGCCTGCCCTACACCCGCGCCATGCTGACCGCAGCACTTACCGGCGAGCTTGAAAAGTCCGAGTTTGAGACCGATCCGATCTTCAACGTCATGGTGCCCAAGACCTGCCCCAACGTACCCGACGACGTGCTTTCCCCGCGCAAGATGTGGGCGAAGGAAGCCGGCGAGGCCGAGTACGAGAAGACCGCGAAGGACTTGGCTTCCCGTTTCCAGAAGAACTTCGAGAAATACGATCACATGGATCAAAAGATCATCGATGCGGGCCCCAAGGCGTAAAACCAACCATCAAAAAAGAACGGCGCAAGCCGTTCTTTTTTTGGTCATCGGGACAGGTCAATCTTTTTGTCGATGAGGTCACAAGCGCAACTACTCGCGCATGCTCACGGTCGTTGCAACTTGC
>JAQVRG010000280.1 GCA_028701165.1 Eubacteriales bacterium
CGCGTGCAGGCCGCCCGCTTCCTTCACAAGCGCGTGGCCGGGACGTTCATAGAGATGATAGGTGTTGGCGAGTATGATGTTGGCGCCCGCGTCCTCAAGATCGCGCGGCGTCATAGCCTTGCCCGTCGCCTGCGTGCCCACGGGCATATAGCAGGGGGTGTCGATCACGCCGTGGGGGGTGTGAAGCCGCCCAAGACGCGCGCCGGACTGCTTGCAAACATGCAGCACTTCAAATGGAAAAAGGGGATTTCGCATGACGTCTCCTTATAGAATCAGCATTGCGTCGCCGAAGGAAAAAAAGCGGTAACGCGCTTCCACGGCGTGGGCGTAAACGCGCAGCATCTCCTCGCGGGAGGACAGCGCGCTTACCAGCATCAAAAGCGTGGATTCGGGCAGGTGGAAGTTGGTGATCAGCGCGTCCACGGCCTTAAAGGTATAGCCGGGCGTAATAAAGATGCTTGTCCAGCCGCTTTGCGCGTGCACGACGCCCGCTTCGTCCGTTACGCTCTCCAGCGTCCGGCAGGAGGTGGTGCCGACGGCTACGATCCTGCCGCCGCTTGCGCGGGCGCTGTTGATGGCGCTTGCGGCTTCGGGCGTGACCTCGTAGTATTCGGCGTGCATATGGTGATCCTCCACATTTTCCGCCGAGACCGGGCGAAAGGTGCCAAGACCCACATGCAGCAGCACATCCGCGATCACAACGCCCCTTTCCCGCAGGGTTTGGAGAAGCTCCGGCGTAAAATGCAGCCCGGCGGTAGGCGCGGCGGCGGAGCCGTTCTCACGCGCGTAGACCGTTTGATAGCGTTCCGGCGGCGCGGTGCGTTCCGTGATATAGGGCGGCAGGGGCATTTCGCCCGCGCGGTCAAGGATTTCTTCCAATATGCCGTCGTAGTGCAGCGCGACCCTGCGGCCGCCCGCGTCGGTCGGCTCGCCCACGGTGAGGGAAAGCTCGTCGTTCACCTTGAAGGTAAGCCCTTCCTTGGCGCGGCGGCCCGGCTTTACCAAGCATTCCCAAACATGGCCGTCGATGCGCTTGAGCAGAAGGAATTCCATCCGGCCGCCCGTACCCTCGCGCGTGCCGTAAAGGCGCGCGGGGAGCACGCGGGTGGTGTTGCGCACCAAAACGTCGCCGGGACGGAGATAATCCAGTATATCCGTAAACACGCCGTCGCGTATGCTTTTGTCGGTTCTGTCATATACCAATAGACGGGAGGCGCTTCGCACGGCGGCAGGAGACTGCGCGATGAGCTCTTTGGGTAGATCGTAGTAAAAGTCACTCGTTTTCATGCCTTGCATTATATGTCATTCCGCCCTCTATTGCAACCAAGGGCGAAAAAAGATATACTCTCTTTATCGGTATAGGAATAGGAATGGAGGATTGCGAATATGCGTTACGGCTTTATTGGTCTTGGCAACATGGCGTCCGCCATCATACGGGGCGCGATCGCAAGCGGCGCGGTCGCGGCGGAGGATGTGTTTGGCTACAACCATCATATCGAAAAGGCGGAGGCGCTCTCGCGGACATGTGGCATGCGGGTATGCGAAAGCCTTGCGGCACTTGCCGCAAAGAGCGATTTTATCGTGCTTGCCGTCAAACCGCAGGTCTTGCCCGACGTGCTCCCCAAGCTCAAGGCGCACGTCGCGGGCAAGCGGATCGTCACCATCGCCGCGGGTAAAACGTTAGAATATTATGAGGCGGCCTTGGGCGAGATTCCCGTCATTCGCGTGATGCCCAACATCAACGCGGTGGTGGGCGCGTCCACAAGCTGCATCTGCGCCAACGCGCATGCTTCAGAAGCGGATGTGGCGCAGGTGCGCGCGCTTTTTGAGGCCGTAGGCTCCGTGACGGAGATCCCGGAAGCGCACTTTTCCGTCTTTGGCTCCGTTGCGGGCTGCTCCCCTGCATATACGTTCATGTATATTGACGCGCTGGCGCGCGCCGGCGTGCGCGCGGGGCTTTCCCGCAAGGTTGCACAGCAGGCCGCGGCGAGCGCCGTGATGGGAAGCGCGCGTATGGCGCTGGAAAGCAACGAGCATCCGCAGGCGCTTGCCGATAAGGTGTGTTCGCCCGGCGGCAGCACCATCGAGGGGTTATACGCTTTGCAGCTTGGCGGCTTTGAGGGCTTGGTGCAGCAGGCGATCGCAGCGGCGATAGAAAAGAGCGCGAAGCTATGAGGGCGGCGCTCGTACAATGCCTTGTCGGCGGTGACAAGGAAAGGGACGTTCAAAACGCGGCGGCGCGCGTGGCGGAGGCGGCAAAGAACGGCGCGCGGCTTGTGATGCTGCCCGAGATGTTCTGCTGTCCCTATACCAACCGCTGCTTTACGGCTTATGCTGAGCCGGCGGGCGGGTTTGTTTATAAGACCATGCAAAAGGCGGCCGCGGATAACGGCGTAGTGCTCGTCGCGGGTACCTTTCCCGAGCGGGAGGATGATAGGGTATACAACACGGCGTTCGTGTTTGACGAAAACGGCGCGCAGCTTGCGCGGCACCGCAAGATTCATCTTTTCGATATCGACGTCAAGGGCGGCCAGTCCTTTCGGGAATCGGCCACCTTTACGGCGGGGGATGCGGTCACGGTGTTCGACAGCGCGATCGGACGCTTTGGCGTATGCGTGTGCTTTGATATGCGCTTTCCCGAGCTTTCCCGCTGCATGACGCTCGACGGCGCGCAGGCGATCCTTGTGCCGGCGGCCTTTAACATGACCACGGGTCCCGCGCATTGGGAAACGATGTTTAGACAGCGTGCTGTAGACAACCAGCTTTTCACGCTGGGCTGTTCGCCCGCGCGGGATGAGGCGGGCGAATATGTGGCGTACGGCAATTCCATCGTCTGTTCGCCGTGGGGAACGGTTATTGCGCGG
>JAQVRG010000281.1 GCA_028701165.1 Eubacteriales bacterium
CCTGATCGTTAGCGCCAAGCGCGCGGGAAATGAAGTTGCCGGACCCCTGCCCGAAGGTGAAGCCCACGGCCTGCAAAATGGCCATGAGCGGCAGGCATACGCCCACGGCCCCGGTGGCGCTGGGGTTGCCGATAAGCCCCACGAAATAGGTATCGGCAATATTGTAGAACGCGGAAATGAGCATACTGACGATGGTAGGCGCTGCCAGCGAGAACAATAACCGCGGAATAGGCGTTTCCGTCATATGGCGCAGCTTTGCTTCCGGCGATAGCGGAAGGGACATAGGGCCTCCTTAACACCGGCAAAGATGCCGATGAGTAAGTTTTACCACAGCGGGCCGGGAAAATCAAGCCGGACGGGAGAAAGAACGGAAGGGCGCGGTGTAGGACTACAATACATCTTGGACAGAGCCCCAGCGAAAAAAAGATGAAGGACAAGGCAAGAACAGTTATAGTGGAATTGCAAAACACACTAGCTGAAAGGAGCCTCATCCTTCATGAACAGTATAACGCAGGATATGAAGTATCGGCAATCCCTAATGACATATGCAGGGAGATACGGCGTATCCCGTGCGAGCCGAAAGTATAACAAAGGCCGTTCCTACATCTACTTCTGGCTTGCAAGGTATGACGGAAGCGTTGAATCCCTTCGCCCATACTCCAAGCGTCCACATGGTCACCCCAATCAGCATACTGAAGCGGAACTTAAGCTCATCCGTGACATGCGACGACGAAACCCCACGCTGGGGATGATCGAGCTGTGGCATCGCTTGAGACAGCGAGGGTATACCCGTTGCCCGGAAAGCTTATACCGCACCATGCGCAAGTTGAACATGTTTCCAAGGCAAAAACCAAAGAAGAAGTACGTTGCCAAGTCTTACGAGCAAATGACCCATGCTGGGGAACGAATACAGGTAGATGTGAAGGTAGTGCCACGAAAGTGTATTGCTGATTCTCAACTTAGACTTTACCAGTACACGGCTATTGATGAGTTTTCGAGGCTTCGTTTCCTTGGCGCTTATACCGAACAAAGCACTTATTCATCCGCAGATTTCATACGGAAAGCGATCGCATGGTATGGGCGGCGAGGAATCAGAATCGAATGCGTGCAAACCGATAACGGTTTTGAATTCACAAACCGTTTCTCAAACGGAAAGCATGATATTCCAACGCTTTTTGATGCAACTCTGGCAAACAAAGGCATTGTTCACAAGCTTATCCGCCCTTATACCCCGAGGCACAACGGTAAGGTGGAACGCAGCCACCGTGAGGATCAGAAGCGTTTCTACAATACACATTCCTTTTATTCGCTCGCCGACTTTGGTGGGCAGCTCGCTGCCCACCAAAGTCGCAGCAACAACCTTCCCATGCGGCCGCTTGGCTGGCTATCGCCTAAGGAGTTCCTTCATGTCCATACTGTCCAACATGTTTGACAAACCGACACAGCAGACGAGCAAACGCTCATCCGGCGTTATTGCGGCGATTCGGTTTTTACGGTATAATATGCGGGATGTATCTGCGATAAAGGGATCGAATATGACCATAAGGAGAGCGCGCGTATGAAAAAAATCATTAATCAAGGAACCGACGTCGTAGAAGAGATGCTGGGCGGATTTCTCAGCGCCTATTCCCGCCACTTTGAAAAGATCGGCGAATATAACGCCTTCCGTTATAAAAACCGGCGCAAGGGCAAGGTTTCCCTGGTTATCGGCGGCGGCACCGGCCACGAGCCGCTGTTCAGCGGCTTTTGCGGCAGTGGGCTTGCGGACGCGGTAGCCGACGGTAACATTTTCGCCTCGCCGAACCCGCAGCTGATCTGCGAAACCGCCAAGGCGGTGGACGAAGGCAAGGGCGTGCTGTTCATCTACGGCAACTACGCGGGCGACAACCTCAACTTCGATATGGGCGAAGAGCTGTGCGATATGGAGGACATCAAAACGGCCCACGTTCGGGTGTGGGACGATTGCGCATCCGCGCCCAAGGAACGTATTACGGACCGCCGAGGCATCGCGGGGGATATTTACGTAATCAAAATCGCTGGCGCGGCCTGTGACGCGGGCCTTTCGCTGGAAGAGGTGGTGCGTGTTGCCGAAAAGGCACGGGACAACATCAACACCATCGGCTTAGCCACCTCGCCGGGTTCCATTCCCGGGTTGGATAAGCCTACCTTCGAGCTGCCAGGGGACGCCATCGAATACGGCATGGGCCTGCACGGGGAGCCGGGCATCGAACGTACCACCATGAAACCCGCCGATGAGCTGACCGAGAGGATGTACGGCGAGCTGATGCGTGAAATGCAGCTGAAGCCCGGCGAGGAGCTTGCGGTACTGGTAAACGGTCTGGGTTCCACCACGCTGCTGGAGCTGTGCGTGGTCTACAACAAGCTGAGCAAGCTTCTGGAAAAGGACGGCCTCAAGGTACATGACTGCGAAGTCAAGTCCTACTGCACCTGTCAGGAGATGGGGGGCTTTTCCATCACGCTGCTTCGTTTGGATGACGAGCTGAAGAAGTATTACGATACCCCCTGCGAATCCCCCTATTACGCGAGAGGAGCCATCCGGGAATGAAAGCGCTGACTGTGGAACAAACGAAAGAAATGCTTATGAAAACGGCGGACGCCATCATCGCAAACGTGCCGTTTTTAACCGAGCAGGACAGCAAAATCGGTGACGGCGACCATGGCATCGGCATGGGCGGTGGCATGGAAAAGGCCAAGGCCGCGCTTGTCAAGCTGGACACGCCCGCGGATATCAACACGCTGTACAAGACTATGGGTATGGCGATGCTCAACTCCATGGGCGGGGCCAGCGGCGTGATTTTCGGAACCATGTTCTTCGGCG
>JAQVRG010000021.1 GCA_028701165.1 Eubacteriales bacterium
TGGTGGAGGCTATGACCGTGTTCCAAAACATCATACTTGGCGATAAGCGTGAAAAGGGCATATTTATCAACGTTGATAAGGCGAAGCGGGATATCCTCGCCATTTCCGAAAAGTATGGCTTGGACATACAGATGGACGCTTTGATTACGGACATATCCGTGGGCGAGCAGCAGCGCGTGGAGATATTGAAGGCGCTTTACCGCGACGCGGAGCTTTTGGTGCTGGACGAGCCTACGGCGGCGTTGACCGATATCGAGGTAGAGGGTCTTTTTGAGGTAATCGAGCGGCTCAAGGGCGAAGGAAAGAGCATTATTTTTATCAGCCACAAGATGCGCGAGGTACTGCATGTATCCGATCGCATAACGATACTGCGCGCGGGCGAAACCGTGTGCACGCTGGCGATAGAGGAAACGAACGGGCCGGAGCTTGCGAATCTCATGATCGGCCGCGAGCTTGTGCCTTCCCAGTATGAAAAGGCGGAGGCGGGCGGCGAAAAGGTATTGGCGCTTACGCATGTGGATTATAACAAGACCCGCAAGCATAATGGCCTTAACGATGTGTCGCTGACCATTGCAAAAGGAGAAATATTGGGTATTGCGGGCGTGGATGGCAACGGGCAGAGCCAGCTGGCCGATGTGGTCACGGGCGTTTTTGCGCCCGACAGCGGCGAGGTCGATCTCAAGGGGTCAAAGGTATTTTCCTTTGATCCGCTGTCCTTCATCAAGCAGAATGTGGCGCATATTCCGGAGGATAGAAATCTGCAGGGATTGATCGGCAATATGAGCGTATGCGACAACATCGTTTTGAAGCGCACCGCCAGCGAACAATTTAGCAGCGCCGGCGGTTGGCGGCTCAATAAACGCGCCATGCGGGATTATGCGGATGCCATGAAGGACAAATACGATATCCGCTGCGCCTCCATCGAACAGGAAACGCGCAACCTTTCCGGCGGCAACCAGCAGAAGGTGATTCTTGCGCGCGAGCTGGAGGGCGATCCGGATCTGATCGTCGCCGTGCATCCTACGCGCGGATTGGATATCGGCGCGACGCGCTTTGTGCATGACAGCCTGATCGAATCCCGCGAAAAGGGCTGCGGCGTACTGCTGATCAGCGCCGATTTTGACGAGGTGCTGGAGATGAGCGATAGAATTTTGGTCATGTTTGAAGGTAAGATCATGGGCGAATATTCCGGGAAAACGCCGCCCATTGAAGAAATCAGCCTTGCCATGGCGGGCAATAAGGGGGTGACGGAATGAAGCTGGGCGGCAAATCCGAAAACATCATCATTCCGCTGATCGCGGTGATCTTGGCGTTTCTGATCGGCGGCGTGATCATAGCGGCGCTTGGATCCAATCCCGTGGATGCCGTAGGATACCTGGTGCAAGGCGCGTTTGGATCCAAAACCAATATCGGCGCGACGCTTGTCAAGGTAACCCCGTTGATATTCACGGGTCTTTGCGCCTGCTTTGCCTATCGCTGCGGCGTATTCAACCTTGGCGGCGAGGGGCAGTTCATTATGGGCGCGGTCACGGCGGTATGGGTGACGGTAAGCTGGGGTCTTGAAGGACCGCTTGCCTGTGCGGCCGCTTTGCTTCTAGGCGCTGTCGCGGGCGGCATATGGGGCGCGATACCGGGCATACTGAAGGTATTTCGCGGTTTGAACGAGATGATCGTTTCCATCATGCTTAACTATGTGGCGACGCTGTTTATGGGCTGGGTCTATACGGAGCTTCTGCGCGACGGCAGCGTGCCGCAGACCTTTCCCGTGCCGGACGCGAGCAAGCTGGGACGGCTTATGCCGGGCATGCGCGCCACATGGGGCTTGGTGATCGCCGTACTGATCGCGGCGGGCATATACTACTTTCTTTTTAACACCTCCAAGGGCTTTCAGCTTCGCGCGGTGGGCCTTAACGCAACGGCGAGCCGTTATCAGGGCTTCAACGTAAAACGCTATATGCTCTTTAGCTTCATCGTATCCGGCGCGATTGCGGGTCTTGGCGGCGCTATCGAGCTTGTGGGTACGCAGTTCCGCCTCATGAGCGGTTTTGCGCTTGGGTTTGGCTTTGACGGCGTGGCGATCGCGCTGATCGCGCAGCTGAATCCGCTGGCGACAGTGCTTGTAGCCTACTTCTTTGCGGTGCTGCGCACGGGCGCTACCACCATGCAGGTGGGCTCCGGCGTGCCTACCAGCGTGATCGATATTATTCAGGCGCTTGTCATCATCTTCGCTGTTGCGGGCATGGCGTTTGTGAGGCTTCCCGGTTTCAAGCAGCGCATGCTCAACCGCCAACGGGGCAAAAAGGAGGAATAGGCAATGGAATCTCTGTTTACTTGGAATTTCGCCTCGGAGATCGTGCTCTCTACGTTTCGCATGGCAACGCCGCTTCTTCTTGTGGCGCTTGCGGAGCTGTATTCGGAGCGCGCGGGTCTTGTCAACATCGGCCTTGACGGCATCATGTCCTTTGGCGCGCTGGCGGGCTTTATGATAAGCTATCTGACGGGCAACCCGTTTCTGGGCATCCTTGCGGGCGCCTTGGGCGGCGTATTGGTCAACATGGTCTACGCTTTCTGCACGGTAACGCTCTGCGCGGAACAAACCGTTTACGGCATGGCGCTCAACATATTTGCGCCCGCCATATCGGCGTTTATCTACCGCGTATATTTCGGCGTAAGCTCCACGCTCGCGCAGGCGACGCTGATGAAGACCATAGCGATCCCCGTGCTCAAGGATATCCCGTTTATCGGGCCCCTGCTTTTTAACCAGACGCCCATGGTTTACTTCGCTTATCTTATGGTGCCTTTTACGGCTGTTTTCTTCAACCGCACGAAGGCCGGTTTATCCTACAAGTCGGTGGGCGAATATCCCAAGGCTGCGGAAACGCTGGGCATCAACGTGGTGCGGCAGAAATATGTAGCGTGCATCATCTGCGGCTTGCTCGCGGGTATCGGCGGCGCGTATTTGACAACCTGCTATGTCAACACCTATTCCGACGGTATTGTGGCAGGACGCGGCTTTATCGCCCTCTCCGCCGTTATATTCGGCCACTGGACTGGCTCCGGCGTGCTGATGGCCTGCCTGCTGTTCGGCTTCTGCGACGCCTTGCAGCTTAAATTACAGATTATCAGCAAGGATACGCCCTATCAGCTCTTTCAGATGATACCCTATGTATGCACGCTCGCGGCGCTTGCGATTATGGGCGCGAAAAAAGCAGGCCCCAAGGCCAAGGGCAAGCCGTATCTGCGTGAGGAGCGTTAGCTCCATTTACAAACGTTAATTGCGCCTTATTGGCGTAGTTATAAAACAACAGACGGAGGAAATAAGTATGAAGAAAGTCTTTACCCTGATGCTCGTGTTGGCGCTTGCGCTCTCTATGATCGCGTGTGCCGCGAAGGCGCCTGAGGCGGCTCCCGCCGCTGCCGACAAGGTATACAAGGTCGCTATGGTGTGCGATTCCAGCATTTCCGACGGCGGCTGGGGCGCAGCCTGCTATAATGCGATGATTACAGCGGCTGAGGCGCACGGATGGGAAACCATGTATACCGACAATATCGACGTTGCCGACTATGTAAGCTCCATCGAGAGCTACTGCTCGCTGGGATATGATATGATCTTCCTGCCGGGCAACCAGTACAGCGACGCTACCAAGGAGGTAGCTGCGAACTATCCCAACGTAATGTTTGCCGTGCTCAACGGTAACGACCAGCTTCCCACCGCCAACATCTGCTCCATCCTGCCCAACGCAGACCAGATCGGTTATTTGGCGGGCGGTCTTGCCGGCCTTATGACCAAATCCAACACGCTCGGCTTTATCGGCGGCATGGAGCTTGACACCACCAAGGCTAAGCTCGCGGGCTTCGAGAAGGCCGCGAAGTATGTCAATCCCGACGCCAACATCAATGTCCTTTCCGCTTATGCCGGTTCCTTTGGCGATACCGCGAAGGGTATGGAGCTTGCCACCTCCATGATCGCCGAGGGCGCGGACGTGTTCTTTGGCGATGCTTCCGCTGTTGACTCCGGTGCGCGTCAGGCGATCGACAATGCAAACGGCTCCGGCGAGATCAAGGTTTTCGACATTGGTCAGCCCGCCGATATTTTGGGACAGAATCCCTGCGTCATCTGCTCTGTCGTAACGGATAACGCCGGCATGCTCGGTCTGTGCATGGATGATGTGCAAGCAGGCACCTTTGGCAATAAGGTCGTTTATGGCACGTTGGAAAACGGCTGCCTCAGCGCGGGCAAGATCAATACGGATTTGGTTCCCGAAGATGTGCAGAAAGCGTATCTTGCGTTTGTTGAGAGCGTAACGAAGGGCGAATTCAAATAAGCCGTTCGCGCAAAAAGAGATAACGAAACAAAGCGTGCCGCCGGATTTTCCGGCGGCACGCTTTTTCTGTTTGGCCTATCCCCGGCTGTTGATAAGCAGGATCACACCCGCCGCGAGCAGCACATAATTGGTGATCTTGATAAAGGTCTCCCGCGGAAGCTTGGCCTGCAGCTTTCCGCCCGCCCATACGCTGACGAGCGCGACGGCCAAGCTCATGCAGAGCAAAGGCAGATTGGCGGCGGAATACATACCGGAAGCGGCCTGCTTTGCGACCATGTACGCGTTGGTGACAGCCCAAACGCCGCTCGAAGTCGCGCGGAATTCGTTCTTGTCCTTGAAGGTCTGCTGCGCGTACATAATGAGGAAGGAGCCGCCGGAGAGGAAAAGCCCCTGCATAAGACCCGCGAGCAGCAGCATGATGTAGCGGAGAAAGTCGGGTATCGCCCACACCCTTTTCACAAGCAGATTCTTAAGCGCCACACAGAGCACGACGATGCCGAAGACCGTGAGCAGCAGGGACTTTGGCGCGGCGTTATAGAGGCGTACGCCTAAAAACATGCCCACAAACATGCCGACGACGATGCGGAGCAGCTCTTTTTTATTGATATCCCGCCAAGTTTGCAGCACGACGACAACGGCGGTGATCCAAGCCAGCACGCCCAACACGGCCTTCGCGTCGTCGATGGACGCGAGCAGGATGCAAATCGGCATGGCGACCAGCGGCCCGCCGAAGCCTGTCATGGATTGCAGCGTAAAGGCCGCAAAAACCACCAATAAAAACAGCACGGTTGCCGTAACGCTCATTTTTTTGCCTCCTCGCGCTCTAAAACAAGGCGGAACTGCGTTTCGTAAAGCTCGCGGTATACGCCGTTTCTTTCCAGCAGCTCGTCGTGCGTGCCCTCCTCGGCGATCACGCCGTCTTTCAGCACCAGTATTCTGTTGGCGGCCAAAATTGTGGAGAGCCTGTGTGCGATCACGAGGCTTGTGCGTCCCACCATAAGCTTTTCAATGGCGCTTTGGATCGCCTGTTCGGAAATGGAGTCCAAAGCGCTCGTCGCTTCGTCCAATACAAGCACACGCGGGTTTTTGAGCATCACGCGCGCGATGCTCAAACGCTGTTTTTCGCCGCCGGAAAGCTTGAGCCCGCGGTTGCCCACGACGGTATCATAGCCGTTTGGCCAAGAGATGATGGAATCGTGGATGTTGGCCATCTTACAGGCGTCTTCCATAGCGGCCTGCGTGACGTTTGGATTCGCGTATTGCAGATTTTCGCGGATGGTGCCGTTAAAAAGGTAGGTTTCCTGCGAGACCATGCCGATCTGTTTGCGCAGCAGATCGAGGTCGTATTGCCGTACATCCGTATAGTTGAGCTTTACGCAGCCCGCCGTAACGTCGTAAAGCCGGGGCAGCAGATTGACAAGCGTGGATTTGCCGCTGCCGGAAGGGCCTACGATTGCGTACATCTGTCCGGGCGGTACGGTAAAGCTGACGTCGCGGATGATGGGTACCTCCGGCGTATAGCTGAACGCCACATGTGAGAATTCGATGTGCCCCGTGTTGACGGCCGGATGCTTGGTGATGCGGGGGCTTGAAATGGTGATCTCCCGATCCAAGTATTCGAATATGCGGTTGAACAGCGCAAGCGAACGCGTGAAATCCACATTGATGTTAAGAAGCTGTTCTACGGGGCGGTAGAGCCTGTTGATCAGCGCCACCGTCGCCGTCACCGTGCCGACGCTTAGCGTGGGGTTTACGCTTTCGATGATGAACCAGCCGCCCGCGAAATAAATAAGCAGCGGCGCCACCTGCGTAAACATCCCCATCATCATGCGAAACCACTTGCCGCTGCGCTGCTCCTTAAGCGAGATCTGCATGACCTCCTTGTTGACGGCCGCAAAGCGGCTGTATTCGTAATCCTCCTTGGAAAAGAGCTTTACGAGAAGCGAACCGGATACGGAAAGCGTTTCGTTGATGATTTGGTTCAGCTCGTCCTGCTTGGCGCGGCTTTCAGTAAGCAGCTTCCAGCGCGTTTCGCCGACGCTGCGACTGGGGATGATGAGCAGCGGGATCACGATGATACCCACGATCGCAAGCTGCCAGCTCATGGAGAAGAGCGCGATGAGCGTGGTAACGAGTATGGCGACATTGCTCACGATATTGGTCAAGGTGTTGGATACGACGGAGGCGACGCCTGAAATATCGCTTTCCATGCGGGTGATCACGTCGCCCTGCTTTTCGGTAGTGAAAAACGCGTGGGGCATGTCCTGCAAATGCCTGTACATCTCGTTTTTCATGTCATACACGATGCGCTGGGCAATCCATGCGTTGATGTAGCTCTCCAGCACGCTTATGACCTGCGAGAGCGTAAGCGTAACAAAGGCTGCGAGCAAAAGCTGAATAAGCAGGCGCATATCCTTGCCGATGAGCGCCTCGTCCACGATGCGGCCCGTGATGATGGAAGGCAAAAGCCCAATGCCCGCCGAGAGCAGGATGGCGATGAATACCAATGCAAACTGCCAAAGATACGGACGCAGGTAGGCGAAGATGCGCGAAAGCAGCGCCCGCGTGACTTTCGGCGCTGCTTTCTTTTCTTCCTCGGTTAAATATCGGCTTGGTGGAGGCATAGGTTCCTTTCAGGGATGTGTCCCGTACGGTCAGTTTTGGCTTTGCGCCATTTCCCGTTCCGTTTCCTCCTCTAGTACGCGGTAGGCGACTTTGCCGACCAAGGTTTTCGGGAGGCTCTCGCGGAATTCGACGTCATAAGGCATGGCGTATTTGGCAATGTGCAGACGGCAGTAGGCAAGGATGTCCTGCTTGATCTCCTCAGACGCCACAATACCGGGTTTGAGCATGACAAACGCCTTGACGCGCTGCATCCGATAAGGATCGGGGATGCCGATCACGCAGCTCATGTGCACCTTTTCATGCGCGTCCAGTATGTTTTCAAGCTGCGCGGGATACACGTTATAGCCCGAGGTCACGATCATGCGCTTGATGCGGCCGCGGAAGAAGATGAAGCCGTCTTCATCCATCATGCCAAGGTCGCCCGTGTAGACCCACGTCAAGCCGTCCGCGTGCTTGCGAAGCGTGCTCGCGGTTTCCTCGGGATGCTTGATGTACTCCTGCATGACGGTGGGGCCCGCAAGCAGGATCTCACCCTCCTGTCCGTAGGGAAGCTCCTCGTCCGTGCCGGGCTTTACGATTTTATAATAGGTGTCGGGGAAGGGTAAGCCGATGCTGCCCTCCTTGACCATATTGGTCGGCGTGAGGCAGGAGGCTGTTACGCACTCGGTCGTGCCATAGCCTTCGCGGATCTGCACCACGGAATGGTGATCGTAGAGGAAGGCGTCGAACTTCTTTTTGAGCTCTACCGACAGGGAATCGCCGCCGGAGAAAACGCCCTTCAAGCAGGAAAGATTGGCGCTGCCCATGCTGGGAAGGCGAAGGAGCGCCTCATAAAGCGTAGGCACGCCCGCGATAAAGTTGCATTTGTATTTGGTGATGAGCTTGGCGTAGCTCTTGGCGGTAAAGCGCGGCACAAGTATGCAGCGTCCGCCGTTTGCAAGCATGGAGTGAATACATACCCCTAAGCCGAAGCCGTGGAAAAGCGGCATGGCGGCAAGCATTTTATCGCCGGGACGGAACATGGGGTTCATGGCGACGATCTGCTCCGCAAGGGCGTTAAAATTGAGGTTGGAAAGCAGTATCCCCTTGGTCGTTCCCGTGGTGCCGCCGGAATAGAGGATGACGGAGGGATCATTGGCGCTGCGCTCGACCTTATAATTCCAAAAGCAGCAGCGGCTCAGACGCATGAAGTCCTCCCACTTGATGACCGGCGCGTCTTTGGGTATCTTTTCGATCTTGCGTCCCTCGGTAAGCATGTAGCCGGAACGGATAGGCTCGGAGAGCTCGTCGCGGATGCTGGCGATCACCACGTTCACGATGGAGGTATTCTGGCGGACGGATTCTATCTTTCCGTAAAACTGATCGAGTGTCACAACGGTCACGCTTTCGGATTCGTTGAGATAGAATTCGATCTCCTTTTCGCTGGAAAGCGGATGGATCATGTTGGCGATACCGCCTACAAGATTGACGGCGTAGAACATGAAGATCGCCTGCGGACAGTTCGGCATGGCGATGGTGACCTTGTCCCCTTCGCGTACGCCGATGGTCTTGAGCGCTTTGGCACACTCTTCGATCTGCTCGATCAAGCGCTTGTAGGTAGTGGCGCGTCCCATGAAGTCAAGCGCTACGTTGTTAGGATACTTTTCAGCGACGTCGCGCACGCGCTCGAACATGGAGCCTTGAAAATACTCCAGATGCGCGGGCGTGTCGCCAAGATTCTTGATCCAAGGCGTTTTGGCGGTGACATGGGTTTGCGCGGCTGCTTCCGCTTCTTGTACAAGGGGCATGGTAGCTGTTACAGGTTCATTCATCATCAATATTCAACCTCTTCCGATAATGGGAGCTCTAAAAGCTCCGGGTTTTCCAGCAGGCGCCGAAGCAGCCGCAGGGTTTTGGAATAGTAGTAACCGTCGGCGATACGCTCGTCTATGGTAAGCCCCAATCGCACCGTGTCGCGCATTTGGGCGTGTCCCTGCGCGTCGAAGAACGGGCGCAGCTTTTTTTCGCTGACCAAGCAAAAAACGGAGTTCGTACCCCAGTTCGTCAAATGGTGATAACCGCTTCCAAGCTTGATGGAGCCTACGTTTGTGAGGACGACGGAGGAATAGTAAGGGTCGGAGCCGATCAAAAAGTCGGGGCACCAACCATGCTCGTCGAGCCTGCAAATGATCCAAACGAGGAACTTGGCGAAGAATCGGGGCATCTTGTTGAGAATCTCCATACTGTTGGAGGAGGTGTCGAGCTTATCGCTCCGGCAGCCGCGAATCTGCTTGCAGATCTTGGCGCGGATGGATTCGAGCGTGTCCTCCGGTTCCGCATATACAAAGGCGAGCGCTTCGGCGCTTTCGTCCTTGAACTCCTTCTTCACGACGAAGGAAGCGCTGTATTTATAACGTTGGTATACATTTTTGTTGGCGATGAAGCGGTTCATCTTGGGGCGCAGCATAATGGTTTTTAAGATCGCGCATACGATGAGCTGGAACATCTTGTAAGGGAAATCGGTTTCCTCCTCGTTCTTTTTTGCGACATAGGCGTTCAGGTTCGTCAGGTCGATGGTTTCCGCTATGTAGGCTTCGTTATCGCAGCGGTTCGGATAGATCAGCGGCACGATGAAGTGCATGGCGTCCAATTCACGGAGCAACCGCCCATCCTTGCGGTCGCCCCATTTTCGTTTCGGTTTATCCATTTTATACTCCTATAATTCCTTATATTACGGCACGCCGTTAGACGCGCCGTTATAAATATAATAAATGAAGGAAGGGTTGTTACGCCTCCTCCGGCGCGGGATTTTCCTCCTGCGGTTGAACGTCCTTTTGATAAAGGCGGACGGCATAAAGCGCGATTACCGCGGTAACGGCTGCGATGAGGATTTCGATCAAGGCGATACTGGTGATAATGCCCTGCTGGTAAAGCACCGCAAAGAAATCCACGCCCGCATGCAGCAGTATCGCCACAGGGTAGAGGATGAATCTTTTCCGCTTAACGGCCATAAATACCAACACGGAAAGGGATATATGCAGCGCGATAGCCGTCATGCGCTCAATGCCGCTTACAAAAAACATGCCGGCACTCGTGTTGATCAGGGTATCAATGGAGGCTTGGACGGTCGCCGCCTGCGCGCCGGCGGATGCAAGCATGGCGTCAGCGCCCATGGCGTTGAGAGAGAACACGAAGGCCAAATTGGCGATGGCGGTGACGCCGGCAAGGATAATGGACTCGATACCGCCGTGTCCAATGCCGTACATGACGGAGGTTTCTTTACCGTCATGCTTTTTTAGCAGCCACTTGAAGGCGACAAAGCGCCCCGTTTCCTCAAAAACGCCAGCCGCAAGCGCGCCGTATGTGGCATATACCCAAGGGTGGGCATTCATAAACGTGGGAAGGGCGCCGGTTCCGAAAAGCACAAATCGATGGCAAATGGATTCCAGCACGAACACGAAGACGATAAAAATGGCGGAGCCGCATAAGGCGGCAACCCATGGGGCATGCGTCCTTTTTCGCCACAATATGAGAAGCAGGATGGGGACGCCGATGCTTAAAAGAGCAGACGTGAGCATACCCGCGATTTTTGCTGTTGACACTAACGCTTCCATTACACACTCCTTATATTCCATAACAATTCATATTATTCTAGCGCACAAGTGCATATTGTGCAAGTGGGACGTTTTTCTGTATGCGAACCCGCATGAAATATGATAAAATATATAAAGCAAATACAATAAACTTTCTGATTTTATTCTGCAAGACAGCGCTGTGTAGAGACAAAGGGAAGAATCCTATGATTATGGTTATACTCAAAACCAAGGAATACGGAAGGAGAAAGCAACATGAACGGTGAAAAACAGCTTACGGAGGATCTGAATCGGATCGGTGAGACGGAGGTGGACAACATGGCCATGTTCAAGCTTAGCTACGGCCTGTTTGTGCTTTCCGCGAAGGATGGGAAAAAGGACAACGCCTGCATCATCAACACGGTGACGCAGATCACGGGCGAGCCAAAGCGTATCAGCATCGCCGTGAACAAGCAGAACTACACGCATGATATCGTTAAAAAAACGGGTGTTTTTACCGTATCCGTCCTTTCTGAGCGCGCGCCGTTTGCGCTATTTGAGCGCTTTGGCTTTGCAAGCGGAAGGGATACGGATAAATTCGACGCCTTCTCCAGCGTTGCAAGAGCCAAGAACGGGCTTTTGTATTTGACGGAATACGCGAACGCGTTTTTATCGGCGAAGGTGGTCGATATGTTCGATTACGGCACCCATACGCTGTTCATTGCGGACGTGACGGAGGGAAAAACGTTGAGCGATGACGCTTCCATGACCTACGCTTACTATTTTGCCCATACCAAGCCCGCGCCTAAGCCGACGGAGAAGAAGGTAAAGGGCTTCGTATGCAAGATCTGCGGCTATATTTACGAGGGAGGAACCCTGCCGCCTGACTTTATTTGCCCGCTTTGCAAGCATGGCGCGGAGGATTTTGAACCGCTTC
>JAQVRG010000282.1 GCA_028701165.1 Eubacteriales bacterium
CCCGCTGTGTGGGATGCAGCGAACCGGAGCTCTTCAAGCACAGGGAGTTTGAGGAAGGCGTTCGCGCCGACGATAAACGACCTTGTGCGCCGAACCCGGGAAAATAGGTAACGCAACGCGTCATGCTTTTTGCTTTGGTATGCTTCAACCGCTTATTTTCCTGTGCCTCATCGGCCAAAGCGCGAAGCGCACTTGGCTTGTCCACTTACGGTCGGTAAGGACGCAAACGCCCCTACCGACTATAACCGTACACGCTTCAATCATCCCCACGGAGTAGGTTCTCTGCGTAATCCCGAAGCCCGGAGAAAGTGTTAACGCTATCCGATCTTGTGCTGATCTGCTCGCGCACATAATCAGGCAAACTGTTAAAATAGCTTTTGGCTTCAGGGTCACGCTCGAGCATTACGTTCATGCTCTTATATTGGGTTTCCATATTCATCACCTCAAACATAGTATGCGGAGAGGTAAAGATTTTATGAGCTTAATAATGGTTATAACGCTGGTAAGGAGAGGTTTATGACTATCGAAATATTTGACCGCAGATGCGGACGCTGAAGCAACAAATATGAGCCGTTCTGAGTGGACGGCTTTTTCTCTACACCGAATGAGAGGTGTTGAAGGGCGCCAAGGAAACGCAGCGGAGCACGGGATAAAGGCGCGCCCCCGCGCCGCAGCGTGATGCAAAGTGCATTGTATGCGCGAACGCTGTTTTATAGAAGATCGTCAACGATCTTCTGCATTTCCGCTTTGGACTGCGCGTTTCTCGTGCGGGCAAGCACACTGCCGCGCGCGCTTTCGTCCAAACGCGAAAAAGCATTGAGCGCGTCTAAATTTTGTGCGAGAGCCATGGCAAAACCAGTGGGAATCTCATGATCATGCAGAATAGACATCGTATTATCACCTCGGCTTTAGTATGCGAAAGAGAGTGGTGAAAAATGCGCACGGAGCATTGTGTGATTTACTGTATTTCGTTTGGAGAGCATCAAGAAAATGCTATTTTGATAGAACGGAGGCCGAATCGTAAAAAAGAGTGATGAACTGAAAAAGCTTGCTATTCTTTTATTATCTTCCAGCAATCGACTAACTTTTCCAAAGAAAAATTGGCGTTGGCGGGACTTGTAGAAGGCAATTTAACAGCGTCCCTGCCGAATTGGGGATAGCAATAACGCATATAAAGGTTATAGGCCGTATTGCCGTTGGTAAAAATGCGGCGAATATCAGCCGCGTCGAAAATACGCGACAGATCGTTGGGCGTTACGTTTTGAATGCTGCTGTCTGCGGAGCTTCGTATCTCACAGCTTGCTGCCACATCCCAAAGCGCGATATGGCGCGCGAGCAGAAACGACCGCTTTTCATCGATAGAAACAGGCGCGTCGCAACGATATACGGCGGCAAGCACCTGCCAAAAGCGATTGCGGGGATGATGATAGAAGAAAGCGCCGGCGCGGGATTGAACGGATGGAAAGGAGCCTAAAATCAACGTGCGGGCGCAAACGTCGCAGACGGGCGGAATGGTATGCAGGACGCGCGTTGACATGTTAAGCGTTTTTTCCAACGGAGACGCCGCGATCGTCGAGCGCGGACAGGATGCGCTTACCCTTTTCCTCACTGTCCAGCATTATTTCCGCGATCTCCGCGTCGCCCTCGCAGAGTATCAAAGAATAATCCTTGAATTCGGCCGTGCCGCAGCAGACGCGGGATACGGCGGTCTTTATGCGCATAAAGGCTTTGCTGATGCTTTCATAGGGAACGTAGGCGGTTTTCAGCAGGCGCGGGAAGTAGAGGCAGCGATTACCCAACCGAACCTTGAAAAGCGGCTGCACCTGCGCATAATCCGCTTGCAAGGCAGAATCGTCTATCGTTTTGGAAGAAGCGTGAACAAAATTCATAAGGGCGCCTCCTTTTAAAATGGAAAGACGCAGTATCCATCCTACTGCGCCTTTATTATACGTCAAAAGTAAGGGCAAAAAATAGAGGGAAGGTGACGTTTTCTTATAGTTTTATGGACAGATTTTCTTTTTTGCAGATACGCTGCACGGAGAACTTGCCTTGGATGGCCGCGCCGGGAAGCCCGCCGGGCGCCGCAAGCCATTGCCCGGAAAGGAGCACGTTATCCAAGCCCTTGATGGCGGCGGGAACGTAGGCGTTTTCCCTGCTGCGTTTGGTAATGGTATACGCTTGGTTGTAGCCCTTATAGGCGTTGCACCAGCGCCGGTAGGTCATGGGCGTCCACACGTCGAGCAGCCGCATTTTCCCTTTGTATGCGGGAAAACGTTCTTCGATCAAGCCCTGCGCCTTGGCCGCCAGCTCTTCTTTCTTACTTTGATATAACGCTTTATCCTGATACAACGCTTCCCAATAGGGAAAGGCGGATTGATCAAGCCCCCAAAGGAATTGCACGATCTGTTTGCCTGACGGCGCAAAATCAGGTTCATAGCCGTAGGTCTTGACCGTCAAACGATCGCCCAGCCAAGGAAATTCGCACAGGCTGCCGCAATCGAGAATGTGTTCGCCCTGCATGACGTCAACGGGGCTGTCTACGGCGTATGCGGCTTGCAGCATGCCATAGATCGGGTAATCCGCGGGCTTTGCATAAACCTCCGCCAGCAACGGATCCATAAAGCTTTCGTCCAGCAAATGGCGGAAGGTGAAATCCGGATCGCAGGCGCAAAGAAAATAGTCGCCTTGCGCCTCCTCGCCCGTGGACAGCCGCAGACGCACGGCCTTTTGACCATCCAAAATAAGCTTTTCTGCGCTTACGCCGGTATGGATTTCTCCGCCAAGTGAGATAAAGCGCGCCTGCATGCGCAGCGC
>JAQVRG010000283.1 GCA_028701165.1 Eubacteriales bacterium
AGCAGCATCGGCACCACGGCATACGCCGTACAAAGGATGTAGGCTTCCGCGGACAGATTGGTGAAAACGAACGGGAACGCGGAGAATGCCGTAATGATATACGGATAGCTCATGGTAAAAATGGAATCGTAAACAATTTTGCATAGCTGGAATACGTTCACGGGATTCGCCGTATACCGCAGGCGCAGTTCCAGAACGCTCCGATAGTATATCGTGCTGTCGAAGTAATACAGCATCGGCTTGTGAAGCGCCACAAACGTATACATCAAGCAACACAGGACACTTGCGGCGGCGATGATCCATCCCAGCGGCCTTGAAAGCCTGACGCCGGACAGACAGTAAACGAAGTAGCAAAACAAGATGATGCATAGCAGGGCAAAGGCGGATACAACGTGCAAGCTGTACCGCATCAGCGTCTGATTCTGCGTTAACACCTGCTCAAGTCCATACAGGAGGAACGCCGTAAGCAGACACACGCCAATCTGCACGGGGCGGCGTATACTGTTTTTACGCATAGCTCCTCCTTCAACGGATCGGGATCGCAAGAAACGGAAAATCCGGCATAGAATCAAATATCTCTGCTGCCAATATATACTATGCGGTCTTTTCCCGTCAACCTCGGAAGCGGGAAAGCGCGGCCGCCGCCGTGCACCATGTAAATACCGCGCCGGAGTAGAAGCGCTATGGGCGCGGCGTTTCCGCTTCTGTGACTTCATCACAGACGAAACGCGGATCAATGCCGATACTGTTACCGTTCCGCTTTTTCAGGGGATCGGCGCGGAACATAGACGAGATGATCAAACGGAGGATATCGCATGGCTGGTTTTTGGGGATTGTTCGGAGAAGAGGATACAACGGCGGGCAAGGACCGCAAGGATATGAAGCTCGTGGTCAACAAGCACCGGTGCCCGGAGAACCATCCGTGCCCGTCCATCCGGGTGTGCCCGGTGGGCGCGCTCAAGCAAAAGGGCTACGCCGCCCCGACGGTGGATGAAAGCAGCTGCACCAAGTGCGGCAAATGCGTACGCTACTGCCCCATGGGCGCTATCAAGCTGCAATAATCAAACTATATACATCAGCCGTTGAACCACACAACCCCCTTGCGCCGCAACGCGCCAAGGGGGTTGTTGTATTGACAGTGCAAGCAATCCTAAAAGATCGTCTCGTCCTTCACCTTTTCCACTTCGTCGCGGAGCAACGCAAACTCGCTGTTGGACAGCGGGTTTTTGACGCATTCGTCGATGTGGTCTACCATAAAGCGCTGATGATTGATATTCCCGGGCGGGATCAGGATCGCCGCGCCCTTGTGCAGGCCGTATTTCATCGCGGCGACGGCCAGCGGCTCGTTATCCCAGATGGGCTTGCACCAGCTTTTGGGGAAATCGTGCGTCTCGTGCTCCCGCCATTTCCGCGAGATCAGCGTTTTGATGGCGATCAGGCCAATGCCCCGCTGCTTCACGACCATGGCGATGCGTTCGCCCCAGCCGGCAGTAAGCCCCATCGCCCAGTTCATCGGGAACATGACGGTGTCGAAATCGAAGCGTTCCAGGCATTCCAGCGCCACGTCCTCGTTGTGCGCGGAGAAGCCGATGAAGCGGATCAGCCCCTCGCGCCGCGCCCATTCCATCGTTTCCATCGCGCCGCCCTTGCCAAACGCACGCTCCACATGCTCTGGTTTGGACATGGCGTGCAGCTGGTAGACGTCGAAATGATCGGTTTTGAGCCGCTTGAGCGATCCGAGCAGCTCCTCGCGCGATTCCGCCGCGCCGCGTTCCTGCGTTTTACAGGCGAGGTACACCTTGCTGCGATACGGCAGCAGCGCGGCGGACAGCCGTTCCTCCGCGTTGCCGTAGGAGGGCGCGACGTCGAAATAATTCACGCCCGCCTCCACGGCGTACGCCGTATAGCGCGCCGCGTCCTGCGGCGTTTCGTCCATGTTCACAATGCCCGCGAACGCCACGGCGCTCACGTGTAAGCCGGTTTTCCCAAGCGCGTTATATACCATGGAAATTCCCTCCAGCTTTCGCCGGGTTCTTCACCGGTTCTCGTAAATCCCGACGACCTCGCCGACGTAGAAATAATGGAAGTCCTTCGCGGGGTAGCAGGACGAGACGATGCCCGTTTCGATGAATTCCTCCGGCGCAAACCGCCCGCGGTACAGCTTTTTGCACACGATCGCGGTTGTGCCTTCCGCAAAGGTTGGCTGCCCGCCGACGGTTTCGGCGTGGAAGCCCACCTCCTTGATCTTGTCGCCGTCGCGGCCGGATTTGCTGCCAAGCACGGCAAGCTCCTTTTGATATCCGTCGAACAGCGTCAGCGTAAAATACCCGTTGGCCTCCACAAACTCCCGCGTGTAGCGCTGCGGGCGGATGTACACGGTCACCACGTTTTTAGACCACAGCACGCCGATGCCTGCCCAGCTGGCGGTCATGGTGTTGATCACGCCGTCCTTTTCCGCGGTAATCAGCGTCCATTTTTCCCCGATCGCCTCGAAGGGCTTGAGGGCGTAGGTTTTGATATCGACTTTTTGATAGCTCATGATTTTTATCCTCCTTCGCGGGGTCGTACAATGCATTCGCTTCATTTTACCACGGTTTTCCCCGCCCTGTACAGGCTTGCGCATTCCGCCCCGCGGCTGTATGCTGTAACCGCACAACGCGAAAGGAGCCAACCCATGAAAATCCTCATCGACGCGGACGGCTGTCCGGTGGTGGATATCGCCGTCGCCTGCGCCCGGCGCAGGAACCTAGAGGTGCTTTTAATCTGCGATACGGCGCATTATTTCCAGCGCGAAGGCGC
>JAQVRG010000284.1 GCA_028701165.1 Eubacteriales bacterium
AGCATTGCTATGAGAGTATACGATAGTAAAACTGTCGATCTCCCCGCGGCTCGCCCGCTTTGTCACGCGCAGAGAGGAAAGCGGCTGCGGGATTTCAAGCACCTTAACGCCGCCGACAAAGAAGGAGGAAACGCCGCCGCTCCCGCTTTGGGTCAGCGCGCCGTCCGTATAATGCAGGCCGGTCATGGAGATGGTATCGGTAAGGACATACTTGTCCGTAAAAATACGTCCGGTGGAAAGGCCGCTGGATAGGCTATCCGCGGTAATGGTATAGGTGATGCTGTCCGGGTTTTTTGTTGCGGCGCCGATGACGCCAAGGTTATCCGTGGAGCCTGTCTTGACAACGCCATTCCAGCCAAACTGCGCTTGCACGGAGGTTGTTCCGCCCGAAAGCTGTGCGTTGGTGAAGTCGCCGGCAGGTAGAATTTCAGGCGTGACCGTAAAGGTATTCACCGGCTCCGATATGCCGTTGGGCAAATACATGGAAAGCGTCCCGTGTATCGTATCGCCCGGATAGATGGTATACTCTATCCTGCGGCTGCCGTCCCCACGCGTTACGAGATATAGATTTGTGCTGGCCCCCTGGAAGGAAAGCGTACACATGGGCACATCCTCATATCCCGACTCCGTGCCAAGGCTGTTGAACATGGGCAGCGAAAGCGCGGGCGTCGTTGCGGGCAGCGGAATGCCAAACTTAACGGATGCGGGCGCGGTTCCTGTGCTGGGATTAGCAAACTGGGTATCCAAATTGAACTGGATCATTTCACCGGTCTTATAGGCGCTTTTCTTGGGCGTGAGCGTACAGACGATCCCTTGATTCACATCGCCATCCCTCAGCAGTTGAGGCGGTTCTTCATCGCTTGCACCCTGCGGGGCGCCCAAAGGACCTGCTGCCGGAAGCAAGTCCTGCGGCTCGGAAGCGGCGGCCTCGCTCACAATGATCCGTACAGCAGGCATGGGTGAAAAAACAAGCGTTTCATCTGTGAAAGCCGCAGTCAGCGTATATTCGCCGGCCATATCTTTATTATAATCGCCAACCCATTCCACGGGTTCCGTGCGCACGGAGGATTCATTTTCCTCTCCCGTGATGGTGATCTCCAAATCGGCAGGCAGGCCGACGCTTGCAAGCTCTGTGCCTATATCAACCGTGTATTCAGAAGGATCGGGATCACTTACGCCGGAAACGATCTCGCTTTCGTTCGCCGCCGCAAGTGCGTTCGTTGGCATCATGCCGAAAAGCGTTGCCACGCACAACAGCAACGCAAGCACCCGATTTGCGGAGGGCTTCTGAAGATGCGTCAAAGCCTTTTCTTTCATATATAAACCTCTTTCAATCGTTTTGCAGACGCCCCGCACGCAAAACAGTTCCATCATCGCAATACAAGCAATCAAGCACACGCCTGTAGACATTTTATCAACACGGACATACTACATTGCTTGCGCTACCCGCACGCTACCCTTTCTGTCGAGTGCTAAGACCTGTTATTGCCTCCCGATACAGGCTCCCCGCCGTGGGTCCAGATAGCCGTTTACAGTATAGCACGTCTTGGGTCGGAATAAAATTGCATTCTCGGCAACAATAACGAATTTTCGTTAAAATATTGATATTTTGTTTGTTTGTGCTATACTGTAGGTGGAATTTGTCTAGGAGGGGTCACCATGCATGTTGCGTATAACAAATTATTTAAGCTGTTGATCGACAAGGGCGTCTCCATTGCCGAGGTCAGAAAGGCCACAGCCATGTCGTCGAGCACTTTCACGAGGCTTAGGCGCAACGAGCCGGTCACGCTTGTCGTCCTCCTTAAAATCGCGGAATATCTGGACTGCGACATTTCCGAAATGTGCGAGTTCATAAAAGATGCTCCAGCGGAGCAGAAAACGGGGGGCGCTCAATGAAGCAGGAAAGAGTCAAAAATCTTTTATTTTTGTTTTTTCAAGCCGTATTCATCATTACCGTATTTATCTGCGCCCTCAACATTGCCAAATCAAGACCCACAAACGAAACATTCGTCAATAAATACGCTTCCTCCGATGTGGTCTATGTGGACGGAACCAGCGCGCATTTCGATTCCAAAAACTTTGGAACAGTGAATCGGGGCGACGTTGCGACCGTTCACATACGCCTGCCCGATGAACCGCTGCGCGACCAGCCGACGCTTTGCTTCTATATTTATCATAGCGTTACAGAGATTTGGTGTGGTGATACGCTGCTGGACGCCTATGGCGCAGATATTGACGCGCGGGGCGATCTGGTGGGCAACAAGCGCTTCATCGTCCCGCTGCCCGAGGAAGCCATGGGTGGCGAGGTCACAATAATCCTGCGCGCCACGGAGGATAAGGCGTTCAACCAGATAAAAAACCTGAAACTCTATTCGGCAAGGGACGCCTATCAATACTATATCGACGCCGACCCCATCAGCTTCGCCGTCTCCATTCCGCTGTTTTTTCTCGGCTGTGTTGCGCTTATGGCAATGCTTTTCACAGGGCACTATAACAGCGAGTGGCGCAAGGGCGTATATATTGCTCTGTTTGCCGTCTTGATCTCTGCGTGGATGATGGGCAGCAAGGGACTGCCGGCCATGTTCGGACTTGCCGGTTATGGCACATCGATCATGGAGTTTATCGCCGTCTTTACCGTTGCCACCCCCATTCTTTTATACGCCTATGAATCGGAAAAGAAGGGCGTTTTCAGAACGGTCCTCCTTTCAGCCGCGCTCGCCAACATAGCTTTTTTCGCGCTGGCGACGATCCTCAACTTTGCAAACGTCCTTCATTACAGCGCGACGCTGTTGCTTT
>JAQVRG010000022.1 GCA_028701165.1 Eubacteriales bacterium
GCGGAGCAAGAGTGCGTCAACGAGGAGCTGCAAGCCGCCAACGAGGAGCTCCTCACCGCCAACGAGGAGCTGCAAAGCTCCAACGAGGAGCTGCAATCCGTCAACGAGGAGCTCTACACCGTCAACAGCGAATATCAGGCGAAGCTGACCGAGCTCAACGATTTGAACGACGATATTGCAAACTTTCTCGAATCCACCATGACGGGCATCGTGTTTGTGGATAATAAGCTGCATATTCGCCGGTTCACCGACTATATGACCAGCGAATTCTCCGTAATGGATCACGATATCGGCCGTTCCATCGCGTTTATCTCCTATCACTTCCCGTCCATCAGCCTAAGCGACATCTGCACGACGGTTCTTAAAACGCTGATACCGGATGAACGCGAAATCGTGACCAATCGCGGCAAGGTGTTCTTCATGCGCGTTGCGCCCTACCGCTCGACGGAAAACAAGATCATGGGGTGCGTGATCAACCTCATGGACGTGACCTCGCAGAAGCAGGAGCAAAGCACGCTGCAAAGCACAGAAAAGCAGCTTTCCATAGCAAAGCAGGCGAGCGACGCAAAAAGCGATTATCTTTCCCGCATCCTAGGTGAGATCCGCGCCTCCATAGACGGTCTTCACGGGCTTACCGAGACTGCCAAAGCGCTCTCGGACGACAAGATCGCGCTGTTTGCGGAGCTTGACAAAATCGCCGACGCCATGCACTATCTTTCGGTCATCGCTACGGACGTTTCCCAAGCGTCGCTTAACGATCGCATGGCGGCCGGAGAGACCATCGAAGCGTTCGCGCTGCGTTCGGTTCTTAGCGCCGTTTCCGCCGCTATGGACTCGCTTGTAAGAGAAGGGGACGTATCCCTTTCCATTGCGCTTGACGACGGGTTTGCGCCCATGTACGTCGGCAACAGAAGCAAGCTCCAGCAAATATTGACGGTGTTTTTAGATAACGCCGTCAAATATACCCCGCCGGGCGGCTCGATCACCGTACAAGCCTATGAGGAGCCGTCCGTTAACGATAAGGCGCGTGTTTGCTTCGTCATCACGGACACAGGGATCGGCGTCAAGGAGGAAGACCTGCCGCGGCTCTTTAAGCCGTACGCCAAGCCTGACAGCGACGACGCGGGCGCGCCCATCAGCTTAGGCTTGGGGCTTTCCATCGCCTATGGCTCCATCGCCTCCATGGGCGGCGACGTTACGGTAGAAAGCAAGGAAAACGAAGGCAGCACTTTTACGATCCGCCTGCTGCTGGATCGGTGCGCGAAGTCCGGGGGCGAAGCCTTAGAGGGAGACGCTGAAATCGCCGCGCTCCTGCAGCCGCAGTATGACCTTGCGGGGTATCATGTGCTGATCGTGGAGGACAATTCGCTAAGCAGAACCGTGCTGGGCACGATATTAAGCGACGAGGGCGTCACCTTTACGGAAGCAAAAAACGGCGAGGAGGCGCTGCGGGCGTTTATGGAATCGCCGGAGCGCACCTTCGCCTGTATTCTCATGGATATTCGCATGCCGAAAATCGACGGCATCGAGGCTACGGAACGGATACGCGCCTGCGGAAAAGCGGACGCGAAAACCGTACCGATCATCGGCGTTTCCGCCTACGGGCACGAGGAGGATATCAAGGCGGCAAGCGTTGCGGGCATGGACAGCTTTATCAAAAAGCCCATTGACCCGTACAGCCTGTTCATGGCGATGAGCAAGCTGATCAGACAGCCCGCGAAATAGAAGTACAAACTCACAACCGCATCGTGAAAAAACCGTTTGCTTCGTCCAAGGCAAAGCCGCAGGACAGCAGCGTACGGCAGGACGCATCGTTTTGAAGCTCGGGCTGCACGATGATGCGCTTTGCGTCTTCGCACGCGCGGACTTTGGTAATCAACGCCTGTACGACCGCTTTGCCGTACCCTTTTTTCAGATACGCCGTATCGCCGATCAGATAGTCGATGCTGTACGCGCCGTCGATATCCGTATCGCCGTGCCAATCCTCGCCGCCAAGACGATAATCATAGTACTGGCAAAATCCAATGGGCTTGCCCGCCGCTTCCACGATGAAGTGGCGCAAGAACGAGTACGCGCCGTTCCGGCTTTCAATCTCCTGCAGCCAATCCTCCGGGTCATGATACCACGCCGCCACATGCGGTAAATACAGCCATGTCTTTACCGTCGATACGTCCGCGTCCGTAAGCGGGCGCAGCGTTATTTCCTTCATTTGCATGATCTCCCTCTCCTATTGATACGGCGCGCCGCCGCAAAAGCGCACCGGATCGTACAGCGTCGTTTCCGCTTTCCACGCGTCTTCCTTTAGCGTCGTCCTCCAACCGCCGCAGTTGGGCGCGCTCCATTTGTAGAAAGGACGCTTTTCCTTCGCAAACGCCGCGAGTATCGCCATCAGCGTGCCGCCGTGCGCCACAACGACGAGTCGCGTCTCTTGTGCGGCGATCGCTTCTTCCGCGGCTTTACAGAACGCGGCGCAGATACGCGCCGAAAAATCCGCCATCGCCTCGCCGTTAGGACAAGGCGCCATGCAGCCGCCGCCCACCCACGCGCGGTACGCGTCGTCCGCTGTCATATCATCGGCGCTTCGCCCTTCAAAAGCGCCAAAATCCATTTCCCGAAGATCCGCGCACACAATCTGCGCCGCGTCCGGAAAAAGGATCGACGCCGTTTGCCGCGCGCGCAGCATGGGGCTTACGAACAGCCGTGAGGCGGCGGGCAGACCGCGCACGGCCTGCGCCTCCGCGATGCCTGCGGGGCTTAGCGGCTCGTCGGTACGGCCGATATAGCGTCCCTTTTCATTTCCCTCCGTTTTTCCATGACGTAAAAGCAGCACTTCCATACGGCTCAGCCTTTCAAAACGGTGGGCACGCCGCAAACAAGCCGCACAACGCGCTGTGCGCTTTGCGCGAGCAGGATCGAAAGCCTGCCCGTCTGTTCGCGTATCGCGCGCTCGCGCGGGGTGGCCGGGATCACGCCGCCGCCCACCTCGTCGCAGACGACGACCTCCTTTTGCAGCAGCGCTTCCAGCAGTTCCATGCAGTTTTCCGGATCGCGCGCGGCCATAGCCTGCACATTGTACACCACCGGACGCGCGTCGATCACCGCGTCCGCCATGTCCTCGTCCGCATACCCCAGCGTTTTCAAATACGCCCGCTTCCCGGAGGAAGCGCCGCCCGTCACGAACAGCATACCAACCCCGCCTTTCCGAACAATACAAGACACGCAAGCATCGACAGCTCCGCCGTCTGCAAAAGATATCCCGCAAGATCGCCGCTCATGCCGCCAAAGCGCCGCCCGCTCATGCGGTAAACGATCGCACAGCACGCCGCCGCGGCAATCGCGGCCGCCGCGCCCGCAAGCGCGTCAAAACACAGCATAGCCGCCGCGCCTATGACAAACCACGCGATCAAGATCCCTAAAGAGGTCCGCTTGTCCGCCGACGCGGAAAAGTCGTGCAGCAGCCCTTTGTCCGCAACCGGGAAGCAAACGCCCGCAAAGCCGCTTACGGCGCGGCTGAGTATGGGAAGAAAACAGCAAAGAAAGCGCCGCTGCGGCGCAAGCTCCGTACACAGCGCAAAGTACAGCAGAAAATACGCGCATACGCCGATCACCGCAAACGCACCCGCGTGCGGGTCCTTGAGTATGGCGCGCGCACGCTGCGGCTCGGCGTGGCTTGCAAGCGCGTCCATGGTATCGCAAAAGCCGTCAAGATGCACGCCGCCCGTAACCGCCACGGGAAGCAGCGTCATGCCCGCCGCGCTTAGCGCCGTGCCGATAGAGAGCGCGCCGCAAACCCACAGCCAGCCCCAAAGCAAAAGCCCGATCGCGCAGCCGATTAGCGGAAAGGCCGCGAGCATATAGGTCATATTGTCGGGCTCCCAAGCCGTGCGGGGCACGGGCAGGCGTGAAAACATGCTAAACGCCATCAGGATGGATCGAAGGGCACGCATGGCAGTTCTCCTTTCAGCGTAACGGGTATACCGCACACGAGCTCGCAAACGCTGTCAAAGCGGGCGGCAAGGGCTTGGTTGAGCCTTCCCAGCACATCGATATACCGCTTTGTCGGCTCGTCGTAGGCACAGCCGGCACAGCCGATCTCGTTGGTGACGACGATCAGGTGCGCGCATTGCGCTTCCAAGGCGCGAACGCCCGCCATGATATCATCGTAGGGATCGCGCATGGCAAAGGTGTTTTCATCAAACATCTCGTTGGCGGTGAGGTTGCACATGCACTCGAGCAGCGCCGTGCCGCGCGCCGGAAGCGAAAGGGACGCGATGTCCGTATCCCTTTCTATGGTGATAAACCCCTTGTCCGCGCGCCCTGCGCGATGCCGCCGGATCTTCGCAAGACCCTCCTCGCCGTAGGGACGCATGGTGGCGATGTAATAGCGCGGCGCGCAAAGCCCGCGCGCAAGCGCTTCCGCATAGGTGCTCTTTCCGCTGGACGCGCCGCCGGTGATCAGTATCCTCATAGGGGTTTTACCTCGTAGGGCGCAAGCCCGATCTGTTCAAAGGACGGCATGCCCGCGTATACCGCGAGCGCCATATCAAGAAGCGGCAGCGCGCACACGGCGCCCGTCCCTTCGCCAAGGCGCATGCGCGCGCAGAGCAAGGGCGCTTTGTTGAGCGCAAAGAGCACGCTTTCGCTCGCCGGTTCCGCGGAAACGTGCGTGGCAAGCATAGCGTCAACGCATGCAGGGCAAAGCCGCACCGCCGTCAGCGCCGCGACGGCGCTGATCAAGCCGTCGATCAACACCGGCACGCGGCAGAGCGCGCCGCCGATAAATATGCCCGCCAAGCCCGCGATATCCAAGCCGCCAAGCTTACACAGCACATCCAGCGCGTCGTCCGCGTCCGGCGCGTTGAGCTTGATGGCGCGGCGTATCGCGTCCGTTTTCCGCGCAAGCCCGCCGTCGGATAACCCCGCGCCCCGTCCGGCGGCGCGTTCAACGGGAACGCCGCAGAGCACGGACGCCATGGCGCTTGCGGTGGTGGTGTTGCCTATCCCCATTTCCCCCGTAGCGAGTATGGTATAGCCCTGCTTGCAAAGCGTTTCGACCAGCGCAACGCCGGCAGCGATCGCCCGCTGCGCTTCCGCCCGCGTCATGGCGGGACCTTTTGCGATATTGCGCGTACCCGCGGCGATCCTTCGATCCAGTACGCCCGAAACAGGGCTCTGCATGCCGATATCCACCGGGATCACATCGGCGCGCGCGACCGCCGCCATACAGTTGACGGACGCTCTGCCTTGCGCCATGTTGCCCGCGACCAGCGCGGTCACCGCCTGCCCCGCCTGCGTCACGCCTTCCTCTACAACGCCGTTATCCGCGCACATCACAACGACCGCGCGCTTTTCTATCGTCACGTCGGGCGTGCCGCGAAGCGCGGCGATCTGCACGATCGCGTCCTCCAAAAGCCCCAGCCCGCCCACGGGCTTTGCAATGCCGTTCCAGCGGCGGAGGGCGGCCTCGGCAGCCGCCGTGTCCGGCTTGGGTATGCTGTTGTTCAGTTTTTCAAAATCCACCGCTACGCTTTCTCCGTTTCATCCCATGGCCGTTGCAGCGCGTTCATCCATGCGTAAACGTCCATATCGTACGCGCGGTTCAAATTATCCTTCGTAAATACGGTCTCTACCGCGCCGTTTGCAAGCGTCCGCCCGTTTTTAAGCAGCAGCGCGTCCGTTCCGTACGAGCGCGCCAGCTTTAGATCGTGTACGACGGAGAGGATCGCGCGTCCCTCCTCGGCGTGCAGCCATTCTAAAAGCAGCGAAAAGAGCTGCTTTTGATAAAGCGGGTCCAAATGGTTCGTCGGCTCGTCCAGCAAAAGGACGCGCGGGTTTTGCGCAAGCAGCTGCGCCAAAAACGCCCGCTGCAACTCGCCGCCGGAAAGCGTAGGCACAGCTTGGCTCGATAAGGCTTCCATGCCCGTAAGCGCAAGCGCCTTTTGCACCATAGCCGTATCCTCGCCGCTTGGGCGCGAAAACGCACCCGGCGCGTAGGCGTATCTTCCCAGACGCACGACCTCCGCTACCGAAAACGCATACTCCACATAATGGTTCTGCGCAAGCATCCCCACGCCTTTTGCAAACGCGCCGGGCTTCATCGTGCGCATATCCTGCCCGCGATAGCGAATAACGCCCGTATAGGCTATACCCCCCGCGATCGCGTTGAGGATCGTGGATTTGCCCGCGCCGTTTGGGCCTATAAGCATAAGCCAGCGCCCCGCCTCAAGCGAAAAGCCGACGTCGTGCACGATCTCATGCTTACCGTAGCTTACGGCAAGATGTTCCACCTCCAACAGCCGCATCAAACGATCCTCCTCATTCTATACAGGATGCACAAAAACAGGATCGCGCCGATCAAGGAGGTCACAACGCCGATGGGAAGCTCGATGGGGTTGAGCAGCACGCGCGACAAAAGATCCGCGAGCATCAAAAAGACCGCCCCGCCAAAGAGGGACGCGGGCAGCAGTCTTTTATGGTTGGGGCCTGTAAGCAAGCGCGCCATGTGCGGCGTGACCAGCCCCACAAAGCCGATCGTGCCGCCGATGGATACGCACACGCCGATGAGCGCCGATACGCAGATGAGCACGGTGAGTTTGACGCGCCGCACGTTCACGCCGATGTGCCGCGCGTTCTCCTCGCCAAGCGCGAAGGCGTTCAGCTCCCGCGCACTGCAAAGGAGCACCGTACCGCATACCGCAAGCGCCGCAAGCAGGATCAGCGCCTCCCTGTAGCCGCTGCCGCTTAAAGACCCCATCGTCCAGAAGGTGATATGCCTGACCTTTTCGCCCGCAAACGCCGTAATAAGCGCAATGATGCTCGAAACGAACATGGAATAGATCACGCCCAGCAGCAGGATCGTGTTGGTGGAAAGGGAATAGTCAAGGCGATATGCAAGCGTAAGGATCAGCAAAAGCGAAAGAAGGGCAAACAGCATGGCCATGCCCATCGTACCCGCAAGCGGGATCGCGGGTATGGTAATGCCAAAGGCGATAGAGAGCACCGCGCCAAGCGCCGCGCCCGAGGAAACGCCCAGCGTCGAGCCGTCCGCAAGCGGGTTTTTGAGTAAGCCCTGCATCGCAGCGCCGCAAAGCGAAAGCGACGCGCCGGTCAAGGCCACGCAAAGCACACGCGGCAGCCGCATGGAAAGAAGGATCGCCGCGAGCGTATCGCTTTGCGCCGCGCGCTTTCCGCTGATCGCCTGAAGGCATATGCGCGCCGTTTCGGAAAGGGGGATGCGCACGCTGCCCGCGCAAACGCACAAAAGCAGCGTAAGCAGCGTCACGGCGGCAAACGCAATGTACGCCGCCGCGCCAAAGCCCTCGCCCGCCGTTTCCGCGCGCGAAAGCCGCGCAGTCCCTTTTGAAGAAGGCTGCGCCCTATCCAGCCGCTTATGCCGCGTCGTTCCCATACACAAAATCATACAGCATCCGCGCGCCGTCCGCAAGGCGCGGCACGGGACGCGAAAGCTCGTTATCGGGCAGGTTGAAAACCGCGCCGTTCTTCACGGCCGTCACATTTTCCCAGCCTGTGCGGGAAAGGATCTCCTCGGCGGGCGTCAAGCCCTCGCCGTCGTACATGCCAATGGTAACGATCACGTCCGGATTCCTTAAAAGCACCTGCTCCTCGGAGATCTCGCTCCAGCCCTCCACGTCCGAAAAGACGTTTTTCGCGCCGATCATTTTGGCGATCTCGTCCATAAAGGTGCCGGCGCCCGCCGTCCATAAGCCGTACTCGAGCGGCGAGACCTCGAAATAGACCGTCTTCTTCTCTCCTTGCTGTACGGCCTTTTTTGCAAGCGCGTCAAACGCCGCCTGCATTTGCGCGATCACAGCGTCGGCCTCCGCCTCCTTTTGCATCACGTCGCCGATCAGCGCGATACCCTGATACACCGCGTCGATCTCATAGTGCGCGTTGGTCATCACCACCGCGATCCCCGCCGCTTCAAGCGCTTGCAGCCGTTCGTCGGACGGCTCCATATCGCTTACGAAAAGCACCTGCGGCGCAAGTGCGAGTATCTGCTCGGTATTCAGCTCGTAGTTGGACTGTACGGCGGGTATCGAGACCACCGCCGCCGGATAATCGCAGTATTCCCCTCTGCCTACAAGCGCGTCCTGCGCGCCCAGCGCATAAAGGATCTCGCAGTCCGAGGGCGTAAGCCCTATGACGCGCGTAACGGGCGCGCCGCCAAGCGCGATCTCGCGCCCCCGCATATCGGTAACGGTGCGCGTTTCCTGCGGCGTTTGGGCTTGCTCCGGCGCTTTCGCGCAGGCCGTGAGCAGAAGGGCGGCCGCCGCCATAACAGAAAGGACGGATACGCGGAATCGTTTCATGTTTATTACCTCCCGCCGCGCGTTTTTTACGCGGCTCATAGGATCGATGGGATGCGTTTACACTATGGGTATTGTAGCACAGTTTTCCCCTGCCTTCACCCGCGCGTGTTTGCTTTTTTAAAAACCTCTGCTACAATAAAGGAAATACGCGCGTGAAACGCCCGCGCGTTTGAGTAAGATTACCGCGGAGAACAGAAATACGAAATGAAAACGATCAAACCGTATCTTGCCGATAGCTTAACATGTGCGCGCATACTGGGCGGAGCGCTTCTGCTGTTTCTGCGTCCCTTGTCGCCGGCTTTTTATGTAACCTATACGCTTTGCGGCGTTACGGACGCACTGGACGGATGGGTCGCAAGGCGGCTAAACACGGAAAGCGCGCGCGGCGCAAAGCTTGACAGCATCGCAGACCTTGTTTTTTACAGCGCCATGCTCGTAAAGCTGTTGCCGCTTTTATGGCCGAGGCTCTCCCTGTTCTATTGGAGCGCCGTCGGCTTGGTGCTGCTGTGCAGGCTTTGTTCTTATGTTGTCGCCTTTATAAAATTCCGCCGCTTCGCGTCGTTGCATACCTGCAAAAACAAGCTGACGGGCTTTCTGCTGTTCTTCCTTCCGTATTTTCTCGCCTTCCGCTATCTGCCGCTTTTCTGCTGGGCGATCTTCGTGATCGCGGGCGCGGCTTCGCTGGAGGAGCTGCTGATCCACCTGCGCGCCAAAACTTACAAGGCGGACGTCAAGTCGATTTTCGACGCGCAAAGAAGCGCATAACTATAGAAGGGAACCGACCGTGCGCGAACTGTTTACAAAAATCGAGCTTGCCGACCGCGAAGCAATGACGCCGTATCTTTCGGCCTTCCGCTTTGTGGATCTTGGCTTTACGGGCCTATACTACTGCGCGGAGGCTTTCGATATCCGCAAGGCGTATCTTTGCGGCGCGCTTTGCCTGCGCATCCGCGGCGAGGACGGGTACGCATATGTGCTTTCGGATGTAAAAAAACTGCCTGAAATCGCCGAACTGCTCTTTGCAAGCGAGGGTACAAACGCGATTGCTTTCGATTTTGTCAAGCGGGAAGATCTTAAAGAATATACGTCTCTCTCGCCATACGCGTGCAGTGTCGCGTGCGAGGAAAAATACGCGGATTACTTCTCGACCTACGCGGATTACGTCTCGGTCGATAAGCAGAAGGCTTTACACAAATACAAGGATTATCATCAATTTTGCAGCCGCTACGCGCACGCCGCCTATGCGCTTAGCAAAGAAACGCTGCCCGTCGCGGCGAAGCTGCTTGACGCGTGGTGTGAAAACCACGGCTGCGCAGCCTGCACAACGGGCTGTGAAAAGCAATGGATACTGCGCCTTTTTGACGCGTGGGACGCTTTGCCCGCAAAAGGGTTGATCGTCGATGTGGACGGCGCGCCGGCGGGCTTTTGCGTGCTGGAGCAAAACGGGGACACGGTGCTGCGCCTTGTGAGCAAGCCGACCGGCAGGCAGCGCGGCTTGCAGGTGTTTCTCGGCGTGGAATCGGCGCGGCTGCTTTTCCCGCACGCGGCATACGTCAACATGGGGCCGGATTCCGGCGTTGCGAACCTTGGCTTGTTCAAGGATAAGTTCCGCCCCTATACGAAGCTGCAAAAATACAGGGTCACGCTTGCAAAAAAACCATAACCGCTATTTTTAGGCGCGGCCTTTGAGCTTTTCGTTCACGCGCGCGGCGTCCCGCTTGGCGTGGCAATAGAGTATCGCGGTAACGGCGGCGAAAACCGCGCAGATCGTAAGCTCCATGCCTAGAAGCATCCGCCAATCCTCGGCGTGAAACCAGTCAAACGCAAACCCGCAGCCCATCACGACGGCGTTAACGTAAAGGAAGCAAAGCACCATGCGTATGAGCAAGGCGCGTTTGGAAAGCTCGCGCCCGTCGCGCGTGTTGCCACAGAACGAGGTAAAGGCGCACAGGAACGAGCAAAGGGCAAGCTGCCAAATCAGCGACGCGCCCGAGGACGTATCCGTATGCCAGAAAAGTTCGATATAAGCCGCCGCGCCCAGCGAAATGCAGGTCATGACCAGCGGGAACACGGTAAAATACTGCTTGACGAGTTTCACTGCCCTCATACTTCTCCTTGTGGTTATATGCCGAGCTTTTCCTTGAGCACGGCGACATACTGGCGGGAAATGATGACCTTTTCCCCGTTTTTGAGCAGCGCCTCCAGCCGTCCGTTAAACGCCGGGGTAACGCTTTTGATTTTATTGAGATTCAGAATGCTCGACTTGCCCGCGCGGAAAAAATCCGCCTCCGGCAGCGTGGCTTCCAGCTCGTAAAGGCGCTGGCGCACCTCGTAAACCTCGGTTTTGCAATAGGCGAACACGCGCTCGTCCACGCTTTCAAAGTAGTAAACGTCCTCCGGATCCGCAAGAAACAGGCCGTTATCCTTGTAGAGCTTGAGCCTGCGCCGCGCGCCGCTTTGCCGAAAGGCTCTAAGGCTCTGCATCAGCTCGTCGCTCATCTCCCTGCATCGGACGATAAGCTCTTCTTCCTCTCCGGCTCCGATTTCCACGATCGTGATCTTCAAGCGTTTTTCCCCATTCGCTTTTTTTACAGTATATCATACGACAGGGGAAATGCAACGCGCGCGGCCGTGCGGCCTTTTACATACCGCCCACGATCACGCCTACGTCGCCGTGCAGCGCAAGGCGCAAAAGCCCCAGCAAAAACAGATGCGCGGGATAGTAGAAATAAAAGAACCATTTCATGCCGCGCCATTGGCCGCGCGTGCCGTTATATTGGCTAAGCGGCAGTATGGCAAGCGCCACGCAAAGCTGCAACAGGCCGTAGCGAAGGTCGACGAAGGCGCAGTAGACGATCGCGTAGAAAGAAACGTAAACCATCATTTCGATCATTTGGCGCTTGAAATCCCCGCGA
>JAQVRG010000285.1 GCA_028701165.1 Eubacteriales bacterium
GTTCATCGGCTGCTCCGACGATCTGCGGGTGCGGGCGCTCCTTAAGGCGCATAACGGGCAGACGCTCAGCTACGGCATGGCGGACGCGGACTATACGCCCGCAAACGTTGCCTTTGACGAGGAGGGTGCGCCGTCCTTCGATCTGATGTGCGGAAAGGAAAACCTAGGCCGTTTGCGGCTGCATGTGCCGGGGCAGCATATCGTCATCGACGCCATGGCGGCCGCCGTTACGGCGCTGCGGCTTGGCGCGAACATGGAGACCATCGCACTGGCGCTCGCGGAATTCCGCAACACGCGCCGCCGGTTTGAGTTTTACGGCGAGCGCGGCGGCGTGAAGGTGTATCACGATTACGCGCACCATCCCGCCGAGATACGCGCCGCGCTGGACGCTGCCTCCCGCGTGCCGCACGGTAAGCTGTACTGCGTGTTCCAGTGCAACAGCTACACGCGCGCGAAAACCCTGTTTTCCCATCATGTGGATTGCTTTTCAGACGCCGATACCGTGCTTGTGCCGGATATCTATCCCGGCCGCGAGAAGGACGACGGCTCCGTGCACGCGCGCGATATGGTAGCGGGCATCAACGAGGGCGGCGGCAACGCCTTATACCTTGGCACGTTTGAAAATATCCGCGCGTATCTGGACGAGAATATGCGCCCCGGCGACCTTATCATCACGCTGGGCAGCGGCGACGTGTATATCCAAACGAAGAAGCTTCTCTAAAGGGCAAACAACAAAAACAGCCCGTGAAGGCTTGGCCTTCATGGGCTGCTATGGTTTTGGCGTTTGATAAGCCGGGGCGTGGAAACCGTTAGCGGATCACCGTACCCGCCTTGCCCGCAAGCGCGTCCACGGCCTTGTCAAGCGACGTTACGATGGCGACGCGGCCGGGCTTGCTCTTGACAAAGCGAAGCGCCGCCTGCACCTTGGGGAGCATGGAGCCTGCGGGGAACTGCCCTTGGGCGATGTAGTCCTCCGCGTCCGCGACGGTCATCACGTCAAGATCCTTCTGATCCGGCTTTTTATAATTGATGGAGATCTTCTCCACGGCGGTGAGGATCACCAGCGCGTCCGCGTCGAGGTCCTCCGCGAGCTTTTCGCTTGCGAAATCCTTGTCGATCACGGCGGCCACGCCATGGATGTTGCCGTCCGGCTCGCGCACGACGGGAATGCCGCCGCCGCCCACGGTGATGGTGAGTATCTTTTCGTTGGCGAGGCGCTTGATGGCCTCCAGCTCGATGATCTCGAGCGGCTCGGGGGACGCGACGACGCGCCGCCAGCCGCCGCGCGCGGTATCCTCCTTGAAGATGTGGTGCGGGTTGACCTTTTTAAGCTCCACGACCTCCTCGGGCGTGTAGAACGCGCCGATGGGCTTGGTGGGGTTCTTGAAGCCGGGATCGTCGCCGTCCACCACGACCTGCGTGACGATGGTGGTCACGGGCGTATCCATGTGCCGCGCCCGCAGCGCACGGCGCATGCCCTGCTGCAAATGATAGCCGATCATGCCTTGGCTCATGGCGCTGCAAACGTCGAAGGGCATGGCGGGGGAGACGGGGACGGCGTAATTCTGCTGGGAGATGATGCGCCCCACCTGCGGGCCGTTGCCGTGCGCAAGCGTCACGTGATACCCGCTTTGGATGATGTCGGCGATGTATTCACAGGTCTTGTTGACGATCTCAAGCTGATTTTGCGAGGTCGCGGGCTTGCCCGCTTCCTGTAGCGCGTTGCCGCCAAGAGCGATCACGATATTCTGCATGGTAAACTCCTTAAAAATATTTTGTTGACCTAACAAAAAGTTTGAATGGTATCTGCATTATAGCCGCTCTCCCGCGCGCTGTCAATGAAAAGGCGGCGCTTTGGGCGCGGCGCGCTAAAATATACGATCCCATGCGGTTTTAATGGTATTTTAATCCGCCTCTCATTGTAACGTGTTATAAGCCATGGTAGGATAATAGCAACAAAGACGACGCGGAAAGGTAAACACCCCCATGAAAAAGTATTTAGAGATGACGGCATTATTTTTTACGGTTTGCGCGCTGCTTTATGTGGCGCCGCCCGCGCTGGCGGCACAGGACGACGAGGTGAAAACGACGATCGACGCCTATGTGCAGGAGCACACGGCGACCACGGCGGCGGTGTCCGTGGCGGTGTTTGAGGGCGAGAAGGTGCTTAGCCTTGACCGCTATGGCGACGCGGACAGGGAAAACGGCGTAAAGAACGACGAAAATACCGTCTTCGAGTGGGGCTCCTGCACCAAGCTGCTGGTTTGGGCGAGCGCTATGCAGCTTAGCGAACGCGGTATGCTCGATCTGAACGAGGATATCCGCACATATCTCCCCGAGGGCTTTCTTACCAAGCTTTCCTACGACGCGCCCATCACTATGCAGAATCTAATGAACCACGACGCGGGCTTTCAGGAGACGATCGTGGAGCTTTTTGTGCCCGAAGGCCGTCCGCTTCGATCCCTTGAAGCGCAGCTTGTTTCCTCACAGCCCGCGCAAATCTACGAGCCGGGCACGACCGTCGCCTACTCCAACTATGGGGCGTCGCTTGCGGGCTACATCGTGGAGCGGGTTTCCGGTATGCCGTTTTATGCGTATGTGCAAAAGAATATCTTTGCGCCGCTGGGGATAGGGCATACGGCGCTCAGAGCCGACCTTTCGGATAACGAATGGGTAAAGGCGCAGCGGGCGAAGCTTGCCTGCTACGCGCCGGACGGCGCGCGCCTTAATTATCCCGCGTTTTGCATTCCCCTTTATCCCGCGGGCATGGCTACGGGCACC
>JAQVRG010000286.1 GCA_028701165.1 Eubacteriales bacterium
GCGAGAACACCGGCGGCAAAGCCAGTGTGCACACATGCCGCATCTCGTTAAGATGCTTATGCCGCTGCGGCAGCGCGTAGATGCGGGGAGCGGAGAGCGCCGCGCCGCGTTCCGCGCTTTGGTATTCGGCGATCATTTTTTTGCCGCCGCCGCTGTAGCCGGTAATGGAAAAACAGGACAGCGCGGCGTCCTTTGCAAGCACCCCCGCCGCTATGAGCGGATATACGAGCGCGATAAAACCGCTTGCGTGGCACCCCGGCACGGCGATGCGCTTTCCCGTTCTCACCGCGTCCCGGTGCGCCTTGGAAAGCTCCGGAAAGCCATACGCCCAGCCTTCCGCCGTCCTGTGCGCCGTCGAGGTGTCGAGTACGCGCACGGCGGGGTTTTCGATCAGCGACACGGATTCGCGCGCCGCTTCGTCCGGCAGACACAGAAACGCCACGTCGCAAGCGTTCAAAAGCGCTTTCCGCGCGTTTGTATCCTTTCTAAGCGCCGGGTCGATGGTCAACAGCTCCACATCCAGCCGGTTCTCAAACCGTTCGTGGATGCGAAGCCCCGTCGTACCCTCGCTGCCGTCTATAAATATCCTCGTTTTCGCGCCGTTCACAGGTTCAGCCTCTTTCTCATCCTCGTGATCTGGTCATACACCGAATCCGGCGCGGTACCGCCATAGCTGGTGCGCTTGTTGACGCAGGCCGCGAGATCGATCGCGTCGTATATATCCGCGTCGAACACATCCGAGAAGGACGCGTATTCGTCCAGCGTCATCTCTTCCAGCGTCTTGCCCTTCTTTACGCCGTAGCCCACGAGCTGCCCCGTGATCTTATACGCGTCGCGGAAGGGTACGCCCTTCTTGGTCAGATAATCCGCGCAGTCCGTGGCGTTGATAAAGCCCTTGGCCGCCGCCGCGCGCATGTTTTCGGAAAGCACGGTCATCGTGCCGAGCATTTTGGTAAACACAGGCAAACACAGCTTCACGGTGTCCAACGCGTCGAATACGGCCTCTTTATCCTCCTGCATATCCTTGTTATAGGCAAGCGGCAAGCCCTTCATCACCGTGAGCATGGCGAGCAGATCGCCGTATACGCGCCCGGTCTTGCCGCGGATCAGCTCCGCCACATCCGGATTCTTCTTTTGGGGCATGATGCTCGAGCCCGTCGCGTACGCGTCGTCCAGCTCCACAAATTTGAATTCCCATGAGCACCACAGGATGATCTCCTCGCTGAAGCGGGACAGGTGCATCATGATTACGGCAAGCGCCGATAGAAATTCGATCACGAAATCCCTGTCCGAAACCCCGTCGAGGCTGTTGGCGCACGGTTCGTCAAAGCCCAGCGTCTCCGCCGTCATATACCGATCGGTATCGTAGGTCGTGCCCGCGAGCGCGCATGCGCCCAAGGGGGACACAGCGGTACGCTCCTTACAGTCCGCAAGCCTGTCAAGGTCGCGCGCGAACATGCTGGCATACGCCATCAGATGATGCCCGAAGGTGATGGGCTGCGCCCTTTGCAGATGCGTATAGCCCGGCATGACGGTCTCGGCGTATTCGTCCGCCTTTTTAAGGAGCACCTCCTCAAGGGAAAGGAGCATGTCGCTCACCGCCCCCGCCTCGTCCATCAGAAGCATCCGAAGGTCAAGCGCCACCTGATCGTTGCGGCTGCGCGCCGTATGCAGCTTTTTGCCCGGCGCGCCAATGCGTTTTGTCAGTTCAGCCTCCACGAACATGTGGATATCCTCGGCCGTCGGATCGAAGGCAAGCGTTCCGTTCTCCAGCTCCTCTAAAATGGCGCAAAGGCCATCGTTGATGGCCTTGTACTCCTCTATCGTGAGTATGCTCTGCGCGCAAAGCATGGCGGCGTGGGCAAGAGAGCCTTTGATATCCTGCGCATACATCCGCGCGTCAAAGGAGATGGAGGAATTGAAATCGTTCACCTTCGCGTCCAGCTTCTTTTCAAACCGTCCCGCCCACATCGTCTGCATTTGTTCTATCTCCCTTTACTTGATCTTCTTTTGCTTGGCCAGCGCGTTCATTGCGATGGAAAGGCCGAAGCAGTTGATGAAGCCTTCCGCGTCCTTCTGGTTGTACACATGATCCTCGCCAAAGGTGGCAAGCTCCTCATAGTACTTGGACTCCGGCGACGTAACGCCCGCCTTGATAATGTTGCCCTTGTAAAGCTCCAGCTTCACTTCGCCCCTCACATCCTGCTGCGTCACGTCCACAAAGGCAGAGAGCGCCTCGCGCAGCGGCGTGAACCACTTGCCGTAGTACACGATCTCCGCAAACTTCTGAGAAACCAGCATCTTGTAGTGCAAGGTGTCCCGATCCAAGCAGATCTGCTCGAGATAATCGTGCGCCGCATACAGGATCGCGCCCGCGGGATTCTCATACACGCCGCGCGCCTTGATGCCCACGAGTCTGTTTTCCACCATGTCCGCAATACCTACGCCGTTTTCGCCGCCGATCTTGTTGAGCGTTTCAAGCATGGTAACGGGATCGAGCTTTTTGCCGTCCAGCGCTACGGGAATACCCTTTTCAAAGGAAAGGGTGACGAAGGCGGATTTGTCCGGCGCCTGCTTGGGGGATACGCCCAGCTCTAAAAAGCCTTCCTTTTCATACATGGGCTCGTTGGCGGGGTCTTCAAGATCCAAACCCTCATGCGAAAGGTGCCAAAGGTTCTTGTCCTTGCTGTAGTTGGTCTCGCGGTTGATCTTGAGCGGGATATCGTGCGCCTCGGCGTATTCGATCTCCTCCTCGCGGGACTTGATGCTCCACTCG
>JAQVRG010000023.1 GCA_028701165.1 Eubacteriales bacterium
GGGCCGCCCGTCTGCGCTGCTTTGAACTGCTTGCCCTTGGGGATGCCGCCGCCGATCTCCTCGATGATCTCACGAAGCGTCGTGCCCATGGGGACCTCCACAAGACCCACGTTGTTGATCTTGCCGCCAAGTGCAAAGACCTTGGTGCCCTTGCTCTTTTCCGTACCCATATTGGCAAACCATTCCGCGCCGTTCAAGATGATCTGCGGGATATTGGCGAAGGTCTCCACGTTATTGAGGATGGTCGGCTTCTGCCACAGACCCTTGAGAGCCGGGAAAGGCGGACGGGGACGGGGCTCGCCGCGGTGACCCTCGATAGAGGTCATCAGCGCCGTTTCCTCACCGCAGACGAACGCGCCTGCGCCCAGCTTCAGATGAACGTCAAAATCAAAGCCGGAGCCGAATATGTTCTTGCCCAAGAGACCGTATGCGCGCGCCTGCGCGATCGCCACATTCAAACGGCCTACGGCGATGGGGTATTCCGCGCGGACGTAGATATAGCCCTCGGTTGCGCCGATGGCGTAACCCGCGATGGCCATGGCCTCGAGCACGACATGCGGATCGCCTTCCAACACGGAACGATCCATAAACGCACCGGGGTCGCCCTCGTCGGCGTTGCAGCAGACGTACTTCTGATCCGCTTCGTTCGCCGCCGCGAACTTCCACTTTAAGCCCGTCGGGAAGCCGCCGCCGCCACGGCCGCGCAGGCCGCTGTCCGTAATGATCTTGATCACGTCCGCGGGCTTATATTCGGTAAGCACCTTTTCCAGCGCCAGATAGCCGTCAAACGCCAAATATTCGTCGATATTCTCCGGGCAGATACGGCCGCAGTTGCGAAGGGCGTTTCGGTGCTGCTTCTTATAAAAGGGCGTCTCGCTCAGGCTCTTGATTCCCGCCTCGCTCACGGTTTCGTGATAGAGCAGCTCCCTTACGGGACAACCGCCCACAAGGTGCTCCTTCACGATGCGCTCTACGTCGTTAAGCTCGATACGGCTGTAAAAGCTGCCCTCGGGATACACGATCACGATGGGGCCAAGGGCGCAAAGGCCGAAGCAGCCGGTCATCGTGACCTGCACATCGTTTTGCAGGCCGTTCTTTACGATCTCCTCTTTGAATTTATCGATGATCTTCATGCTGCCCGACGACGTACAGCCGGTACCGCCGCACACCATGACGTTGTATTTATATTGGGATTTGCCGGCGTCGCCCACGCGCAGGCCGACAACATCCTTCATCCTTTCGCGGATGGCGTTAAGTTCTTGCACGGTTTTCATAAGGCATGTCTTCCTTTCTCAATCAGTACTTGGCGAGGATTTCCGGCACCTGATCCGGCGTGAGCCGCCCGTAGACTTCGCCGTTGATGGTCATAACAGGCGCAAGCCCGCACGCGCCAAGGCAGCGGCATTCGTCCAGCGAAAACTTGGTGTCCGGCGTACATTCGCCGCTTTTGATACCCAGCTCGTGCTGCAACCGTGCTTCGATCTCGCCTGAGCCTTTTACATAGCAAGCCGTGCCAAGGCAAACGGAAATCTGATACTTTCCCTTGGGATACAAAGAGAACTGCGCGTAAAAGGTGGCGACGCCGTATACCTCGGACAGAGGCACGTTCAAGCCTTTTGCCACCATCTCCTGCACCTCGATGGGAAGATAGCCATAGATTTCCTGCGCCTTTTGCAGTGCGGGCAGCAACGCGCCGCGCTCCGCCGCATGCGCCTTTAAGTATGCCTGCAATTCGTCGCGCTGCGCGTCCGTACCGCTGAACGGTACTTTGCTTTTGCTCATTTTTTTCTCCTCCTTAGTTCATTCCTTTAGTCTTTTCAGATGTGTGGTGGGTGTGTTATTTTTTCAACAAATGCCTTTATTAGTTTACCCCAAAATACCCCATAACGCAACGTATTTCGGGGCTTAAACCGTATATTATGCCGCTTTTGTCATTCGGATTATTTATGGATACAACTATATAGATATAATAATATCGTTTTCAGGATTATATACCATTGCGCCGCATTTTATCATATAACGCCTCGGCGCGCGCAGTCTCTTTTTCCATTGCGGCGGGGTCCGCCCCGCGCAGCGCCGCCGCCAAATAGCGCGCGGCGATGGAACAAGGCATATCCTCCATCACCATCTTATCCGCTAGATACACCACGGCGCGTTCATCAATGTGCGCCTCCATATCATCACGCAATCGCATATGGTCGCGCACGACGCGCGCGACTTCGGGATAGCCTTTATCGTCAAGAAAGTCAGCGCCGGCTTCGGCGTGCCGGGGGTACGCGCGCATGATATCGTGCAGCAGCGCGCCCGCCGCGACAAGATCCTCGTCAAAGCGCCAGCTTGGCAGTTCCTCGCACAGCGCGCAGGCACGGCGCATGACCGCCTCGCAATGCTTGCGCACATGCAGGGGCGTGCCCGCCTCGTTCCAAAGCCGCTCGCAGGTTTGATCGTCCGGTATCTTCATGTTCACTCCTTTAGTATATATGAAATCCGCCGCAGCGTCCAGTTCCCTAATGCGCGCAAATCTGTTAGAATAGAAAAAAGCGCATCCGGGAGGCATCATCATGATCATTGTCGGCATCTGCGGCGCGAGCGGCAGCGGAAAAAGCACGCTCGCCAAAGCCATTCGGGACAATCTTGCCTGCAACGCCATCATCATCGGGCAGGACTGCTACTACCGGGATCACAGCGAGCTTCCCTTTGAGGAGCGCGTCCACATCAATTACGACGAGCCGGAGGTCTTCGATTACGACGAGATGCTGCTTGATGTGCAGCGGCTCGCCGAAGGACAGCCCATCACCAAGAAGGGCTATGACTACGCCAACCATATGCGCGCGGATACGTCGGAGCTGATCGAGCCGCCGGACGTACTGCTGCTTGAAGGCATCCACATCTTTCACGATAAGCGCCTTTGCGAAATGATGAGCCTAAAGGTATATATGCACGTTGATAAGGATATATGCCTGCTGCGGCGCATCAAGCGGGATATCCGCGCAAGGGGGCGCAGCATAGAGAATATCGCGGAGCAATATCTTGCCACCGTCAAGCCCATGTACGAGGAATATGTCAGCAAATATATCGACGACGCGGATTTCGCCATCATGCGCGGCGGCAAAAACCGCATGGCGATCGACGCCATTTGCGCGTATCTGATGACCAAGCTGCTGGCGGAAAAATACGACAGAGAGGCGGAGAACGCGCCCGCGCCGGACCCCGACATCAAGGCGTTTTTGGCGGAGGAAGGTTAAGCCGCGGGCATGGGCACGCCAAAGCGCGCATAGAACTCCGTATCGCTCATTTCCACATATTCCGCCGCCCCGGGAAAAAGCACATAAAATCGGTTTCCGTTTTGATAATAAGAATAGCTGCCCGGCTGCACCGCGGCCGGGTTTAGCATGGTTTTAAGATAAGCGCCGTCGATTTGAGGATCGATGGATACGTTTTTCCTGTGGAATACTTCCTTGACCATCGCCGCAAGCGCCTCCGTCTGCACGCCCAAGCAGCTCCGCTCGTTGATCGTGACGCCCGAAGCCGGCACGGTGCGGCGAAGAAGCTTGGACATATCCATACGGCTTCCCAGCAGCGCCAAGGACGCGATCTGTTCAAGGGAAAGATCGGTTTCTATGTTAGATTGCAGCGATTGATAGATGGCGGGTATGTTGCGAAGCTGATCCGTTTGGCGCAGCGTTTCAAGCACGCGTTCAATCATGCGCTGCTGTCTGTCCACGCGCACAAGATCGGAGGAGTCCTTGCGCAGCCTGCAATAGTCCAGCACCGCCTGACCGTCCATGTGCTGGTAGCCCTTATGATAAGCGCGGCCGTTCATCACGAAATCCACGTCCAAATCGTAGTCCACGCCGCCCATGGCGTTGACCATTTCCTTCACAAGCGGCATGTTGACGCACACATAATATTGTACGGGCACGTCTAAAAGCTTGCTTACCGTCGCGCAGGCATAGGCAAAGCCCTTTTTCTTCGCGCCGCCGCCTCTTGAAAAGGCTTCGTTGATCTTTTCCATCGGGCGTTCCAAGTCGTCGATCTCGCCCTCGCCGTTATAGATCTTCACATAACAATCGCGCGGTATGGAGAGCATTGCGGCTTCGTTCGTCTCAAAATCCACCGTGACTAGCATCATGGTATCCGTGCGGTAGCTGCCCCAGCTTTCCCGCTCCGCGCTTTCATCGATACCCAGCAGCAGAATGTTCACGCGCGCGTGCATGAAGTCCTCGTCCGTCCATTGGGACAGGTATTCCTCCACGCCGGGCGTCGGAATCGGCGCAGGCGTGGGCGCGGTTGTCGCTGCGGGCGCTGGCGCGGCGGTGGGCGCGACGGTAGGCGCGGGCGCAAAAAACGGCGTGGGCGTGGGCGCAAAAAGCTTTGCAGGGTCGTTGATGCGGCTATAAAACGCAAGCGCAAAAGCCGCGCCCGCCGCCAGTAAAACAGCCAGCGCGGACAAGAGTATCTTCGCCCACAGCTTCATACCCGCACCTCCCGCTTCGTCAAGTCCTTCGGGCAAATTGCAAACGCGGCAAAGGCCGAGGCCTTTGCCGACGCATCGCAGCGTTACAACGTCTATGGTATACGCCGCGGCTTGGTTTTATTCCGCGCGCGCGGGCTTATTTGCTTCTCGCCTCGTCATGGACGATTTTGGGCGGCCCCACAAGCAATGACGGGTCCGCAAGGTATGCGCGTATGCGGGCAAAGCAGAGTGAATAATAGCTGCCCGAGCAGATGCGCTCATCCGTTACACAACCCACCGGCAGGCAGCGAACATGCTCCACCTTACCGTTGACGCGCTTTGCGACCTCCCTAAGATTCCCCATCGCCAGTATCACGCTTACCGTACCGAATTCGTACAGATGGTGATAGATATGGTTGGTGCGGATGCTTGCAAGGTTAGTGATCACAAGGCTTTCGTGGAAGGGGCTTGCGTCGATGACGCTCTTGGGCAGCAGGTTATGCCGATCCGCCCATTTGAGTATATTGACCAAAAAGCCGCAAAGCGACGGGAAGCGCAAAAGCTTCGCCATGATATCGTCCGTTTTGTTATGGTCGCCGGACTGCCTGTTTTCGGAAACATACGCGTCGATTTTGCGCTGCACCTCGAACACGTCGTCCGTAAGCTCCAAAAACATCTTGTTCATCGTGCCCTGATCCACGCCGGGCTTTAAAACCACCATGCCTACCGTGAACTCGTTTCGCGCATAGATGCGCCGGTTGACGACAAAGCGGTTGAGCGCGGGATATTCCGCCGTCGTTCGAAGGTACGCGCAGATCACCAGCGCTAAATGGCTTAACGGCGTTCCCTCCTTGCGCTTTTCCTTCAAAAAGGCGTCCATAGGCCCAATAGGCACGTCCAGCGTGATCATATTCTGCGAATCATAGCGTTTATCGAGAATGTACGGTATGATCTCGTACATGGGGTTGTTGGCGTCCACGCGTACGCCGTCGGCTCTGTTCTTCATAAATGCAGCTTCATCTCCGTTAAAAATTCCAAAGCGCGGCCTTTCGGCAAAAAGGCGCACGATTCCTCATGCGTAGTGTACCACACTTTTTACGCTTTGCCTATGGCTTTGTATAGGTTGTAAGCCACGGTATGGGAAGCTCGTATTCCTCGTCCTCGGGATCAGCCGTATATTTCTCATGCTGAGATTCGGGCGTGTCGAAGAAATTGAAATCGTCCTTGACGGGGCTGTAGGTGTATACGCGCATAAGTCCCGCCGCTTCATTCATTTGCAGCAGGCGCAGATACCCGTCGCCGCCTTCCTCGCCCACAGCCTGATAGTTATTGATCATTTCGTAGACCAGTCTGTCCGGCACGCCGTCGCCGTCGTCCTCCATCCAGCCCTGCACGCAGCCTTGGTTGTATCTATGGCCGCAAAGCACCATGTAGAGGTTGGGATTCTTTTTGACTACCTGTTTATAGAGCATTTGCCCGTCGTTAGAGCGCGTCATATCGGTTTTAAAGTAGCTGTGCGTGCACAGCACGCCGACGCGGTCGCGGTGCTCCTTAAAAACGGCGTTTAACCACTTTACGGCCGTTTCGTCCGGATGATAGCTCATATACACAAAGATGTAGCGCGTATTGCCCGCGTCGATCAGGTCGTAGTGGCCGCGGTTATTTTGATACGAGCCGCCGTACCACGGCTTATGCTCGTAGCGCGCCTGCCCGAAATAACGCTGATACTCTTCGCAGGGCAAGCCGTCGTCGCAATCGTGATTGCCGGCGCATACGCCGTTGGGGATATGATCGATGATGCGCTGCGCCTCATCCGCGACCTGCCATTCCTTTTCCCTATCGTCGTTATGCACAAGATCGCCCGTATGCACGATGTATTGCAGATTGAGCCGCGCGCGGGCGTTGGTTAAGAACTCCGTCATCGCATAGTAATGGTCGGGAAACTCCTCGCTGTAATGCTGCGTGTCGCTCATCCATGCGATCGTATACGCCCCGCCGTCTACCGAAAGTGCGCTTCGGCGCTTTGCCGCGCCGTCATTTTGCGGCAGGGAAAGCGTCTGCGCCGCAGGCGCCGCATCGGACGCGGGCATATGCGCGCTTGGGGGCGTGGGTTCCGGCGTCAGTTCGGCGGTAAACGCCGGCACGGGCGCAGGCGCCGGCGTCTGCGCGCCAATGGTTTCGGCAAGCGTTTGCACAGACGCTTCCGGCACGCTTTCATACGGCGGCAATGCGGCGCTTGGCGTTTGCGAAAGCGCAGCCGTGACGCGCACCTCCTCCGGCAGCGCCGTAAGGGGCGCTTTGGCGCAGCCCGGCAGGCACAGCAGCAGCGCGCAAAGGAAAATACCCCTGCGCGCCGAGAAAAAACAGCGTTTTCGTTTCATTTTCATCCTAAGCAGCTCTCATGCAGATACCCCATGACCGCGCCTACGCTGCAATAATACCAAGCGCCCTCAATGCTCATGACGTGCAGCGGGGTGCTGGGCGGCAGCGTGGCGACAACCGCCCCGGCGGAGGTGGGCTGCGCGCGCAGATTGACCGAAACGTCGGCGCGGGTGACGGTCTGCGTGGCGGAAGTCGTAACCGAAGCCTCCTCGCCCTGCGCCGCGACGACGGGCGCTGTCTCGACGATAGGCAGCTCGGGATAAGCGACCGTTTCGCTCATTTTGACGTATTTCGTACGCACATAGCCCGAAACGCCGTTAAAGGAAGCGCTGTACCAGCCGGTCTTTGGGTTCTCATATACCGTTACCACCGTGCCTGCCGCAAGCGTGGCCAGCTTCTCGGCTTCCGTATCCATCTTTTCATAAACGTATGTCTTTTTCACCGCCGCATACGCCTGCGTCTTTTCCACCGGCGCGTCGGGATAGAACAGCAGATACGGCGTTTTGATGTAGCCGAGCTTGCCCGCTTCGGTGCGCACCTTGCACCACTCCGCGCCGATTTGCAGCAGCAGCACATGCTCGCCCGCACTCATATTCTGCACGGTTTTGTCCTTGGAGGTGGAAAAGCCCGTGCGCAAAGGCGTTTTATTGTACCGTACGGTAGCGGGCACATCCGCTATAACAGCCTTATCGTCCGCGGGCTGCTGGTAGTCGCCGTAGGCGGGAATGCCCGCCTTGATGGCGCTTCTAAGCGCCTCGTCCAAGGGCTTGATGGCGGTTACCTTGCTGGTCGTTCCCGGCGGGCAGTTATAATAGATCCACTGCGCCACATGCGGCAGCACGCGCACGCAGCCGTGGGATACAGCCTTGCCGAGATTCCGGTAAGCGCTTTTCGACATGGAGGAAAGCTTTTGCGAATCATACATCACGGAATGGATGTATACGCCGCGCACCACCTGCGTCCAGTATTGCGCATATTGGCCATAGGCCACAAAATAACCGAAGCGTTCCTTCAGATCGCCGATCTTATATACGCCCGCGCCCGTTGGCGTTTCCTCGCCGCCCGTGGTGCAAAGGCTTTGCAGCACAACAGCGCCCGTCGCCGTTTCATAGACGGAGATGATCTGATTGGTCAAGTCGATCTCGATCCAGTACAGGTTGGGGTCCGCGTTGTCATAATCCACCTTGCTCGTGTTTCCGGCAAGGACATGCGCCTGCGCACAGAGCGGTAAGCTCAATACCGTCAGTATGGCGATCGCCACAGCGATGAACCTTCGTTTCATAGTTCCTCCTTCGTATGTCGTTCCGCTGCGTCCGGCGTAAGGGCGGACGTTGTAAGCGGAGTGTTTTTCCGTGTTTTCGTAAGCAGCCATGTACACGCGAAGCCTAAAATAAGCAGCAGCGCGTCCCAAACCGCCAGCTCGCGCGTCAAGCCCGGATAGATCATCAGAAGCGTCGCAAGCAGGCATCCGAGCATCGCGTAATAGGTATAGCCGTGAAAGCGCTTGAGCATGCCGCGTATCAGCAACAGCATCATGCCGCCGCCAATCACCCCGCCTATAGCCACAAAGGCTATCACATCCAACTTGAAATGCGTAAGCGCCGCGAGCACCGGCTCGTAAAGCCCCAGCATCATCAAGAAGAAGGAGGTGCTCATACCCGGCATCATCGTGCCCGCTACGATGATCGCGCCTGAAAGCATAGCCGAGAAGCTGTTGAGCGTCGCCTGCGCCCCGCCCGTCGCCAAACGATCCGCCATCGCCGCACCGCCGACCACCACAAAGCTAATGAACGTCGCGGCTAGATACTTGCGCCTAAAGCCGCGCTGGTTTGCCTCCTTGAAGAAGGTCGGCAAACCGCCAAGCACCATGCCGATAAGCGCATACATGAAAGGCTCGTGCACATGCTGCAGCAGCCATTCAAGACCGAAGCTGCATCCGATCAGACCGACGCCGCCGCCTAGGGCAAGCGGCAGCAGAAAAAGAAAGTTTGTCTTCCCCTCCTTGCGGAAATGGCAGAAGAAGCCATACGCCGCATTGACGCACGGCTCGTACAAACCGAGCGCTACGGCGAGCACGCCGCCGCTCGCGCCGGGAATGATACACACGGCGCCTATGAGCGCCCCCTGCACCAAGCGAAGCAAAAAGCTGTCGTTATCTCTCTTCCCCATGTGCGCATTGTATCATGCGCGGGAATAATGAGCACTCTCCTTTCGGTAAATTTAACAAACCGTTCAGAATTCCCTTTTTTTCTAAACGCTGTTGCCACGTTTCCGCCTATATGTTAAGGTATAAGCAGAAAAAACACGGAACAGGAGCCTAGTTATGCAGCTTCACCCACAAGTCGCCGCATTAGCTGATCTGTGCCGCCAACACAGGCGCACGCTGCACCGCATACCGGAGATCGGGCTGGAGGAATATCAAACGCAGGCCTACCTTTTAGGCGTGCTGCACATCTTGCAGCCGGATTGTCTCCAAACGCTGCCGCCTACCGGCGTAAAAGCGGTCTTCTACGCGAAAAGCCCCCTTGGCACCATCGCTTTTCGCGCGGATATGGACGGTTTGCGCGTATCCGAGGAAACGGTTGCCCCGTACGCCTCCACGCGTCCGGGCTGTATGCACGCCTGCGGGCACGACGAGCACCTGACCCCGCTTCTGCGCTTAGACAAGCTCATCAGCGATAACCGCGACGCGCTTCGCTCCAACATCGTGCTTTTGTTTCAACCCGGCGAGGAGGGGTTCGCGGGCGCCAAGCTGATGATCGAGAACGGCGCGCTGGAGAATCCGCATGTGGGCCGCATCTACGGCCTGCACGTGTGGCCGACCGTACCCTACGGAAAAATCGGCGTGCGCTGGGGTTATATGATGGCCAACAGCTGTGAATTCGATATCCTCGTCCACGGTAAAAGCGCGCATGGCGCAAGCCCGCAGATGGGCGTGGACGCGGTGGTGGCCGCGGCGGAGCTGATCACGCTTTTGCAGACCATCATCACCCGCAGCCTCGACCCGCATCAGGACGCGCTGCTGACCATAGGAAAAATCACGGGGGGTACGGCGCGCAATGTCATCGCCGACAGGGTGGAGCTTAACGGCACGCTCCGCTCCTTCTCCGCGCAGAATTACGACACCATCGTGCAAAAGGTGCGCAGCATGTCCGAGGGTCTTGCCACGGCAACAGGCGCAAAGTTCGAATTTCATTCGCTCATGAGCTACCCGTGCTTGGAAAACCCCCGCCCCATGGTGGAGGATTTTTACCGTTATATCTCTATGCGGGATGTGGAGCTGGTAGAACCCGTGATGGCGGCCGAGGATTTCGCTTACTATCAGCAGCGGCTGCCCGGCCTGTTTCTGTTTTTAGGGACGCTTGACGATGAAAATAAGCAGCCGTTACATAACGCCTGCTTCAATTACCGGGAGGACGTGCTGCTTTATGGTGTGGAGGTTTTTCGGCGGCTTGCGCTGGAGGAGCCGCTCAATGAATCTTGACCCTGTGCACCACAGCCTCCAGCTCGCCCGTCTGCGCATACAGTTCCTCGCACGCCGCCTGACTGTTTTCGGCCACGGCGGCGTTTTGCTGCGTTACCTGCACCACCTTGTTCATGTATTCCTTCATTTCGATAAGGGACTGCGTGTGCTTTTGCAGTTCGCTTGACACCCTGCCCATCGCCGTTGTGGAGCCCTTTGCGTCGGCTGTTACGGCGCTGAAATTTTCCTCCATGGTTTTTACGGCGTCTATGCCGTGCCGCACCGCTTCCAGCGACTGGTGGATAAGACCCGTCGTTTCCTTCGCGGCGTCCGCCGTGTTGTTGGCAAGCAGGCGCACCTCGTCCGCGACCACCGCGAAGCCCTTGCCCGCTTCGCCGGCTCTTGCGGCTTCCACCGCCGCGTTGAGCGCAAGAATGTTGGTTTGGAAGGCGATCTGCTCGATGGTTTTGATGATGGTATCGATGCGCGCGGATTTCTCGTTGATGTTTTCCATAGCGGCGCTTACCTGATCCATCTGCGCCTTGCAGTCCGTCACGGAGCCGTCCACCTTCTTGGTGCAGTTGTTGGCGATCGCCGCGTGCTTGGCACTTTCCTCCATGGCTTCCTCGAAAGCCGTCATATTCATAAATAGCTGCTGCGCATCCGCCGTTTGGCTCACGGCGCCTTCCGCGAGCGTCGTACTCCCTTCGGATATCATCTGCGCCCCTTCATGGATCGTGGCGGCCGCCGTTTCGATTTTTCCAAACACGTCCAGCAGCGACACCAGCAGCTCCGCGATAGACGCCTTGATAGGCGCGAAATCGCCCGGATAAGGATCTTCCACCCGTAAGGTGAAATCGCC
>JAQVRG010000287.1 GCA_028701165.1 Eubacteriales bacterium
TGGTCGCAAGCGCATGTGCTCGCCTGCGCCGCACGGCAAAAAGCGATTTTGCAAAGCGCCGCGTGCGCTCTCAAACCCGGCGGCGTGCTGCTCTATTCCACCTGTACCTTTTCACGGGAGGAAAACGAAGAAGTCACGGAGGACTTTTTGCGCGCGCATTCCGATTATTGCCTTACGGAACAGCGCCGGCTTTATCCGCACGCGGTTTGCGGCGAGGGGCAGTTTTATGCGAAGCTTGCGCGCATGGGCGACGCGGCTCTCTGCTTGGAAGCGCCGCGCTTACAAGGCGGCAAAGCGCAGACGAAACAGGTTGCAGACGCGCTGCACGCGCTTTTCCCCGATCTCTGTACGGACACGCTTAGCCTTTTGCCCGATGGACGCGCTTATCTGCTGCCGAAGGATATGCCGGCGGGTTTATACGCGCAGCGCATGCTGCTTGCCGGCATAGAGGCGGGAGAGAGCAAAAAGAGCCGCTTCGAGCCGTCGCACGCGCTGTTCCAAGCGTTGGGACAAGCCTGCGTGCAGAAGGTCGAGCTTACGCTCGACGACGCGCGGCTCGACGCGTTTTTGCGCGGCGAAACGCTGGCGGTATCCGGCGTTTCCGGGTATGCGGCGGTATGCGTGGACGGTTTTCCGCTGGGCTTTGGCAAGGCGGTGGACGGGGTGCTCAAAAACCATCTGCCCAAGGGGCTGCGGCGCTAAAAAAAAGTGGTCAATCCGGCATTTATACGCTATAATAGACACTAGAATATTTTGGAGGTATGATTTATGGCAAATTGCAGTGCATGTGGTGCGGCGATTCCTGACGATACGCGCTTTTGCCCGCTTTGCGGCGCGGCAGTCGTCGCGGCGGCGGCCGGCGCGGCCGGCGGCTATGAGCAGCCGCAGTATCAGCAGCAGGGCTACCAGCAGCAATACCAGCAGGGCTATCAGCAGCCCTATCAGCAAGGGTATCAGCAGGGCTACCAGCAGCAAGGCTACCAGCAGGGGTATCAGCAGCAGTATCAGCAGGGCTACGATCCCAACGCCTATCAGCAGGCGCCACAGAAGGTCAAGCCCGCGGCGCCCTGCCCGGAGGCCGCGCAGTATCGCATCCTCACGGCGCTTTCCTATCTTTCCCCCTTGTTCCTCATCATCATGCTGGTCTTGGGCGGCGAATACAATTATGTGCGCAAACACGCGCAGCAGTCCTTGGCGCTGCTCATGTGGTATTTCCTGTGCTCGATTTGCATGATCGTGCCCTTCCTTGGCTGGTTCGTGGGCGGCATCGGCATGGTGGTGGGCTTCGTGTTCATGATCATCTGCGTCGTGCGCGCGCTCAAGTATGATATCTATATTATCCCCATCACGGGTAAGTGGAATATCATTCCGCAGAAGGAAGAAACACCCGCCGCTTGACAAATGGCCGAACGCGGGCTATACTAACCGAAAATAGGCTGTGAACAAGAGGAGTACCCACGCACACCGCACCAGAGAGATCGCTTCACCGGCTGTAAGGGCGATTGGCAAGGCGCAAGGGGAATGTCGCTTGGGAGCCGCGGGGCAAACGTGCGTGCGCACATAACCCTGCCGCTTGCGCCGCGTTACGGCGCGCAGAGTTGGCACGCGAAGCTGCGTGCAACAAAGGTGGTACCGCGAGTCCGCTCGTCCTTTGAGGATGGGCGGACTTTTTATTTTCCACAAACAGAAGGAGGACGACGCCATGGCTGATATGCCTAAGACCTACGACCACAGCGATGTGGAGCAAAAGCAGTATGACCGCTGGGAGGAAAACAACTACTTCCACGCCGAGCCCAATCCCGATAAGCCACCCTATTGCATCGTGATACCGCCACCGAACATCACGGGCAAGCTGCATATGGGTCATGCGCTGGACGAGACGCTGCAGGACGTGCTGATTCGCTATAAGCGTATGAGCGGCTTTGAAACGCTTTGGCTGCCCGGCACGGATCATGCGTCCATCGCTACCGAGGTCAAGATCGTGGAGCAGATGGCAAAGGAGGGTATCGACAAGCGCGATATCGGCCGCGAGAAATTCTTGGAGCGCGCATGGGCGTGGCGCGAGGAATACGGCCGCACCATCGTGAACCAGCTTAAAAAGCTCGGCTCCTCCTGCGACTGGGTGCGCGAGCGCTTCACCATGGACGATGGCTGCAACAAGGCCGTCATCAAGGTTTTCTGCGAGCTGTACGATAAAGGCTTGATCTATCGGGGCGACCGCATCATCAACTGGTGTCCCTGCTGCAAGACCGCGCTTTCGGACGCCGAGGTGGAATACGAGGAGCAGGCGAGCCATCTTTGGCATGTGCGCTACGACGCGCCGGACAAGAGCTACTCTATCATCTGCGCCACCACGCGTCCCGAGACGATTCCGGGCGATACGGCGATCGCCGTCAATCCCGAGGACGAACGCTATACGCATCTGATCGGCAAAACGGTGCTGATCCCCGTCATCGGCCGTGAGATCCCCATCGTAGCGGACGAATATGTGGAAAAGGATTTCGGCAGCGGTGCCGTGAAGATCACGCCCGCCCACGACCCCAACGATTTCGAGGTCGGCGTGCGCCACGACCTGCCCGTTATCCGCGTGTTCACGGACGACGGCTACATCAACGCCGACGGCGGCAAGTATGTGGGACTTACCCTTATGGAATGCCGCGAGGCGATCGTTAAGGATATGCAGGAAAGCGGCAATCTCGTCAAGATCGAGAACTACGCGCATAACGTGGGCACCTGCTACCGGTGCCATTCCACGGTGGAGCCGCTTGTT
>JAQVRG010000288.1 GCA_028701165.1 Eubacteriales bacterium
GCGCGCCGCCGCCTCCTCGCGCACCATTTCCAGCCATTCCTCCTCCACCAAGTCCTTCTTGGTAAGCACGATCAAGCCGTCCTGTATGCCAAGCAGGGATACGATATCCAAATGCTCCACAGTCTGCGGCATAAAGCCCTCGTCCGCCGCCACCACCAGCATGCAAAGGTCGATACCGCCCGCACCCGCAAGCATGTTTTTGATGAATTTTTCATGGCCCGGCACATCCACGATACCCGCTTGCAGCCCATCCGCAAAATCGAGGTGCGCAAAGCCGAGCTCAATGGTAATGCCGCGCCGCTTTTCCTCCTCCAGCCGATCCGTAAAAATGCCGGTCAGCGCCTGCACCAGCATGGTTTTGCCGTGATCCACATGACCCGCCGTACCGATGATGACATGCTTCATACCAATCCGCTCTCCTCTAAAGCCTGCTTCACCGCCGCAAGCTCATCCTCCCGCAGGGTGCGCACATCCAAAAGATACGCGTCGCGCGCGATACGGCCGATAATGGGGCGCTCGCGCAAGCGCATAGCCCGCTCCAGCCCGTCCACGCTTCCTTTTTTCGGACGCAGCGCCACGGCATAGGTAGGCAAAAGCTGCGTAGGCGCGGCGCCGCCGCCGACTTGATCCTGCTCGGGAATGACTGCGGACGCAATACCGGACTCCAAAAGCATAGCCTGCAAGCGCTCCGCACGCTCTTTAAGCGTCAGCGCCTGTGCAGCGAGCATGCGCAGCGTGGGTATTTCATCAAACGCCGTTCCCTCAAGATAGCTGCGCAGCGTAACCTCCAAGGCGCTAAGCGTCATTTTATCCACGCGCATCGCCCTATGCAGCGGATGCTTCTTCAATAGATCGATATAGCATTTTTTTCCGACGATCACGCCCGCCTGCGGGCCGCCCAAAAGCTTATCGCCCGAGAAGGAGACCACATCTACGCCCGCGCTGACGGATTCCCGCACGGTAGGCTCGCCCTGTATGCCGACCGGCCGCAAATCCAGCAGCAAGCCGCTGCCCAAATCCTGTATGACAGGCAAACCCTTTTCGCGTCCTAATGCCACAAGCGCGTCAAGCTCCACAGCCTCCGTAAAGCCCATGATCTTATAATTGCTGGTGTGCACCTTCAAAAGCGCCCGCGTGTTCTCGTTGACGCCGCTCTCGTAATCGTGAAGATGCGTTTTGTTGGTCGCGCCCACCTCGTGTAAACGGCAGCCGCAGCTTTCCATGATTTCGGGTATGCGAAACGACCCGCCGATCTCCACAAGCTCCCCGCGGGAAACCACGACCTCGCCGCCCTGCGCCATAGCCGAAAGAATTAAAAGCACCGCCGCCGCGTTGTTATTGACTACAAGCGCGCTCTCTGCGCCCGTAAGCCTCGTTAACAGCGTCTCCACATGCGAATAACGCGTGCCGCGGCAGCCGTTTATTACATCGTATTCCAGCGTCGAATAGCTGCGCGCCGCGTCCTCCACCGCCGCCACGGCGCGATCGGAAAGGCAGGCTCTGCCAAGATTGGTATGCAGCACGACGCCCGTGGCGTTGATCACGCCCCGCAAGGAGGGCAGGCGCGCCTGCCGCACAAGCGCGGCGATTCGCGCGCACAGCGCATCCTGATCCGGCAGCTCCTGCAGACTTCCGTCTTTGAGCGCCGCACGTAATTCCTCCAGTGCCGCGCGCACGGCTTCCGTCACCGTCTGCAAAGGCGCGTCCGCGCAGCAGCCGTTCTGTTCAAGCGTTCTTAGCAGCTCGTCCACTTTGGGAATGTTACGCAGCAGTTGATTGTCCATCCGTTTCGCACGCTCCGTTGTTTTACTTTCGGTATCGTTATCCGTTGCTTTCAATATACGTTATGCTTCCATCGCTTGGCGGATCGCCGTTTTCGCGTCCAAATACGCGGACTGAAAGGACAGAAAAGCCGCCTCGAGCGCGTCGTTAGGAACCGTTCCTTCACGCAGCAGCTCTACCAATTCACAAGCGACGCGGTAAAGATCCGTCATATCCATGTTGCCGCTTACGCCCTTCATCTCGTGGGCGCACTCAAAAAGTCCCTGCTTGTCGCCGCCGTTATACGCTTCGATCGCCAAATCCAAAGCCGTATCGTCAAGAAAGTCTCCCAGCACTTTCTCGTAGATATGCGCTTTGCCCATGAAGCGTTTGACGGCGCGGTCATAATCGATGCCCGCGCTCTTGAGCATTTCTACATTCATGCGGCACCTTCGCCCTTCTATTTTATTCTGCTTCTATGATACCGCATATCGCCCCAAAACGCCAGCGTGCCCGCATAGTATTTATGTTCTCTTAGCAGCGAAGCCGCACTGCGGCTCACGCGTTCACGCCCGCAAGATGCCTGATCGCCTCGCCCGCAAGCAGCATTCCGGCTACAGGCGGCACATACGGCACGCTCGCGGGCAGCCTGCCGCCGTCCTCGGGCGCGGTGGGCGGTTCCGTAGAATAGACCGCCTTGACGTTTGTAATGCCGCGCGCGCGAAGCTCGCGCCGCATCACGCGCGCAAGCGGGCAAACGTCGGTCTGCGCGATATCCGCCACGCGAAAAGCGGCGGCGTTGAGTTTATTGCCCGTACCCATGCAGCAGATGATCGGAATATTCTCCCGTTTCGCGCGCTCGACCAGCAATAGCTTGGCGGTGACGGTATCCACCGCGTCCACGATATAACCGCAGCCGGCAAGATCGACCGCCGCTTCCGTGTCCGCACCGTAGCGCAGCATATAGGTCGTGACCGCCGCCGCCGGATTGATATCC
>JAQVRG010000289.1 GCA_028701165.1 Eubacteriales bacterium
CGCTATTATACGTCGATTGCTGCATCCGCCGCGAAAGCTCCCGCACGCGGCTTTTAGCCGAACGCTTCCTTTCCGCCGTGCAAGCGCGCGGCGCGTATGCGGTGGAAACGCTGTGCTTGATGGACGAAAACCTGTCCCCTTTTGCGGACGGCTTTTTTGCGCAGCGTGAAACGCTGCTTGCTTCGGGCGCGCTCGATCACCCGCGCTTTCGCTACGCGCAGCAGTTTCAGCGCGCCGACAGGATCGTGATCGCGGCGCCATTTTGGGATCTTTCCTTCCCGGCGCTTTTAAAAACCTATATCGAGAACGTTTCGCTTGAGGGCATTACCTTTACCTGCGACGAAACGGGCTGCGTGGGCGCGTGCAAAGCCGAAAAGCTCTGCTACATCACCACGCGGGGCGGCTGTTACGAGGGCGCGCCGCTTGAACAGGGCGCGCGCTATATAGAAGCCATGTGCGCGTTCTTTGGCATACCGCAATTTGACTGCGTCGCGGCGGAGGGGCTGGATCTGGGGCTGGAAGCGCCGGAAAGCATCCTTGCGCGCGCCTTTGAAAAGGCGGACGCGGCGGCCGCGCACTTTTAGGAGGAGGGCATCCGTATGGAAACGATGAAGGCGGTCGTGTATCGCGGCCATGAAACCATAGAGCTTACGGATCGGCCGATACCGACGCTCCTTGCGCCGGAGGACGCCATCGTGCGCGTGACGCGCTCCACCATCTGTTCAAGCGACCTGCACATACTCCACGGCAGCGTGCCGCGCGCCAAGGAGGGTATCATACTCGGGCACGAATTCGTGGGCGTCGTCACAGCGGTCGGCGAAAACGTCAAAAAGCGGCGCGTCGGCGAACGGGTGGCGGTCAACGTGGAGACCTTTTGCGGCGATTGCTTCTACTGCCGCAGAGGCTATGTGAACAACTGCGAGCACGGCGGCTGGGAGCTTGGCTGCCGCATCGACGGGTGTCAGGCGGAATATGTGCGCGTGCCGATGGCGGATCAGGGCTTGCACCCCATCCCCCAAAGCGTTTCCGACGAGGACGCGCTGCTTGTGGGCGACGTGCTCTCCACAGGCTACTGGGCGGCGCAGATCGGCGAGATCGAGCCGGCCTCCGCCGTCGCCGTACTGGGCGCGGGGCCTACGGGGCTTTGCACGATGATGTGCGCGCGGCTCTACAGTCCCGCCTGCATTATCGCCGTAGACGTAAATGATGAACGCCTTGCCGCCGCCAAAGAAAACGGTCTTTGCGACGTGACGCTCAACCCGTCCCGCGACGATGTGGAAGCGAGGATTCGAGCCCTTACAGACGGGCGGGGCGCGGATCGCGTGTTTGAGGTGGCGGGGGCGAAGGATACCTTTGAAACGGCGTGGCGCATCGCGCGCCCCAGCGCCATCGTCGTGCTCGTAGCGCTCTACGCGCAGGCGCAAAGCCTGCCGCTGCACCTGATGTACGGCAAGAACCTCACGTTCAAGACCGGCGGCGTGCACGCCAACGCCTGCGGCGACATACTCAAGCTCATCCAAGCCGGGCGGCTGAACACAGCGCCGCTGCTTACGCACCATGCGCCGCTCAACGACGCGCTCACAGGCTACCGCACCTTTGAAGCGATGCGGGACGGCTGCATCAAGTGGGTCATCACCCCTTACGAACGGTAAAGGAGAGCATATGCAGGATAGAATCAGCGAGGAAGTTCGCGCCGTGGAGGCCGAATTGATCGAGTGTCGCCGCGCGCTGCACAAGCGTCCCGAGCTTTCCTTTCAGGAATACGAAACCACGGCGTTCATCGAAAAAAGCCTTCTTGCCATGGGCGCTGACGCGATCGACCGCCCCACAAAAACGGGCTTGGTCGCCCATGTGTACGGTACCAAACCGGGCAAGCCCGCTGTTGTCGCCGTACGCGCCGACATCGACGCGCTGCCCATCACGGAGGAAAACAGCCTGCCCTTTCGCTCGGAGAATCCCGGCGTGATGCACGCCTGCGGGCATGACGGGCACACGGCGATGCTCTTAAGCGTCGCCAAGCTTCTTTGCGCACGCCGCGAAAGCTTTTGCGGCGAGGCGCGGCTCCTTTTTCAGCACGCGGAGGAGCTGCCGCCGGGGGGCGCCGTCGAGCTGTACCGCGCGGGCGCGTCAAAGGGCGCGGACGCGATACTGGGGCTGCACCTGTCAAGCGCCTACCCCACGGGCGTGTTTGGCGTAAAAAGCGGGCCGCTTACAGCGAACGTCGATCGCTTCGACATCCTGCTGACAGGGCGCGGCGGACACTGCGCGCTGCCCGAGCAATGCGTCGATCCCGTCACGGCGGGCGCGCAGCTCGTGACGGCGCTGCAAACCATCGTTTCCCGGCGTATCGCCGCCAACGACCCCGCCGTGCTTTCGGTGTGCAAGTTCGTCTCGGGCGCGCACTATAACATCATACCCGATACCGCGTCCCTTTCGGGCACGACACGCACCTTTGCCGACGCGACCCGCGCCTTGATGGAAGCGGAGCTTCGCCGCATCACGGAGGGCGTGGCTTTATCTACGGGCACAAAAGCCGCCGTCGAATGGACGGCGGGCTATCCGTCGGTCTATAACGACGCGGCGCTTGCCGACGTTGCCCGCGCCGTCGTCGCCGGCCGTTTCGGCAGCGAAGCCCTTCTTGAAATCGGCTGCGTCGCCCCCGGCGAGGATTTTTCCTACTTTCTCGCGGACGCGCCCGGCTTTTTCGTGGAGCTGGGAACGCGCACAGAATCGGGCTGCTGCGACATGCCGCAC
>JAQVRG010000290.1 GCA_028701165.1 Eubacteriales bacterium
GACGAATAGGGACGCGGCGCCCGAAAAAGCGGGCGTTACCCTATACTTTCCGTCCCGCTATAATTCAAAGCGCCGGATCATCCCGGCGCTATTTGTTTCGATGCGTATTATGTCTATTGATGCTTGCCCATGGCCTTTGGCAGAATAGCGTATACCTTCCCATACATACCGAATAGTAGTCAATGCTCTTTACAGGACCAGTCTGTCACTTTCATTTTTATAATAGCAACCTTCTTAACCTGTTCTTCTTGAAACGCCCATTCGTCTTTCGTTGCATAGTGGGACATGAATACCTTGAGGGCATGCAGCTTTTCTTCATGATCGTTTATGAGCTGAATTACCCCATTTCCCATAATTGATTGATATAAATAAGAATAAGCGCAAGCGCTTTCCCCTTCAACGAGTTGATGTTTTCTGTCCATCTCAAAAGCAGCCGTTTTCTGTGCTTTTACCAGATCGATCTTTTTGCCGTTCTCAGCGCTGTGAAAATACAAATATAGTTCGCCGTCAACTTCTTCGTACCCGAAATTTAAAGGCACAATATATGCGCCATTCCCGTCAAGAAGCCCTAGTCTACAACAGTCGCACGCAGAAAGGATCGCCAGCATTTTTTTGCGATCGGTAATTTCCCTATCCGTTCTTCTCATGGCGCTTCTCCTAAATCCGATCGCGCCATGGTTCAAGCGCGTTCTTTAAACGGCGGATGCTTAACCATTATAACCGAGCCGCCCGTAGTCGCGCCGCCGCTCACCTTCGACGCGTCTTCCTCGCTAAGGAGCACTTCTTTGCTGACGCTGTCATGATCCCTTTTCTTTGCGTTTACAGGTTTTTCCGCAGGCTGTTTCATCGTATGAATCCTCCTTGTTTCTATCATTCTTCCCTTATTGATACGCTATCTTTCTGAAAATGCTAGGCAGAAAATCATCTGACGTAAAAAAATTCAGTACTGTACGAAGATTTTGATGCGTCCTGTTCGGTTTGCACTTGTTAAACCTTTTTATCATGATATCGAATATCCGCGCGTCTGTAAAGCCCTATGGCACATCCTCGAGGGTAAAAGAAATTATGTAAAATACAACGGTATATGGTACAATATTGTCGATAGATTACGATTAAAGCTATGTGAATTACTTTTCCCCTTGCCATCATGTGCTTTGGCAAGGCTAAACTCTAAAATGCGGCAGAGGTACTTATGAAAAGAAAAGCTATCTTATTTCTAGCGGGCGTATTATCGTTCTGTATGCTTTTTTCGGCCTGCGCAAAAGCGCCGCAGACCGCCGTTACGCCGACAAACGCGCCGACTGTGGCATTGCCTACCGCGGCGCCCACGCCTGTGCCTACGCCTGTGCCCACGACTGTACCTACGCCCGTACCTGCCGAAAGCGAATACTACCGCGACAGCCGCATGCTGGTTTACGCGAACTATATCGCAGAGAAAGGACTTGGCGTACAGGCGGGCGACGAAGTGTTGATCTCCGCGCCTGTGTATACCTCCGCTTTTGTGGATCTTGTATCGGAAGCCTGCTACGCGCGCGGCGCACGGGCGGTCAATGTCGTCTATAGGGATACCGCGCGCGCTTACTCAGCCATGCGCCATCTATCCAAAGAGGATTACGACGAACTGGTTTTTGACAGCGCCCTTGTTAGTTATCTGAGCGTTGAGAACTCCAGCGTTCGCTATTTGAGCGTCGTCAGCCCCAGCTTCACGCTCGAAGCGCCCTCAGCGGAGCTTCAAGCGCAATACGCGGAAGCACAGAAGGAATTCATCAAAAGCGTCAAGGACTTTTCCAAATCAGAATTTCCCGCCGATAAGAGCTGGTGTATTGTCACCTGCGCCAATGCCGACTGGGCAAAAAAGGTATATCCCGATCTTGGCGACGCCGAGGCGCTCTCTAAGCTGTGGGAGGATATTTTCTCCTTCGTATATATAGACAAAACCTCGGCCACAGGAAGCGTAGCCGAAACACGTATACGCGAACTGGACGAGCGTGCGAAAGCGCTTACGGAGATGGGCGTCGAATCGCTGCATTTCGTGGGCGGCGATACCGACGTGACCGTACGGTTGCATCAGCCGTACCGCTTTCAAGGCTCCTCCATACCGGATACCGAAGGAATACACTCGCTGCCCAATATCCCCTCGGAGGAATGCTTCACCATACCCGAAAAAACCGGCGTCAACGGCAAAGTCGCGGCCTCGCGCCCGCTGGTGCTCGGAAACGGCACGGTCATCGAAAACATGCGTTTGACCTTTGTGGACGGCTATTTGACGGAATGGTCGGCGGACACGGGAAAGGATAAGCTCGACGCGATGCTTGAAACCGAGAATGCCCGTTATTTAGGAGAGGTTTCCATCGTATCCGCCAATTCGCCCATATTTAAAAGCGGCAATGTGTACTATCATACGCTGCTTGATGAAAACGCCGCCTGTCATATGGCGTTCGGAGATTCTTATATCGAATACAATCTTCCCGACGGCGTTGAACCGGACGATCAATGCAACGTCTGCGACGTCCATGTAGATTTCATGTTCGGAACCGAGGATATGGAAATCACAGCCACGTTACTTGACGGCACGCAAACGCCCATCATGCGAAACGGCGTTTGGGCGTTTTAACGTACATTCTGGCGAAACATCGATAGAAGCCAAACATTTTCCGATAAACGGCGTATAAAAAAGCAAAAGCAAGGAGGAAATACAACAATGAAGAAGGATGAAAAAGACAGAAATAACAATTTAGAAGAAACCGCACCGC
>JAQVRG010000291.1 GCA_028701165.1 Eubacteriales bacterium
GCGCCGCCAATAGCCGCGCCGCACGGTTTGGTTTATAACCAAGCTCCTGCGCGATCATGCGCACATGCTCCGCGATATCCGGCTTCACGCCGCCGCGGTTATGCAGCACACGATCCACCGTGCCGCGAGAGACGCCCGCTTTGACTGCGATTTGTTTGATTGTAATGGCCATGCTTTCTTTTTCCCCTTCTCGTATCGGGTTCATCGTGCTGTGCGATTTCATGTGCTCAAGCACAAGTATAGCAAGTCTTTTCGCAAAATGCAAGACATGTGCCCGAGCACATTGCGCTTTTTTATCGCGTGTTCGTGCACATCGCCCCGAATAAGGCCATAGTATGCAGGTTTTTCGGGCGCGCGCACGCGCCGCAGGATGCGCCTGCATGCCGCAGCGCGCCAAGCCTTGTGATGCGGGCGCAAGTATGTTAATATAATGTACTTATACAAGATCGGTACATGATTTTACAGAAAGCGAGTATTAACATGGTTTCGCTTCTTACGCGGCTGTTCATCGAAAACAGCGAGGATGTGCGCAATCCCGCCACGCGCCAAGCCTACGGCATGTTAAGCGGCGCGCTGGGCATCGGCTTCAACGTGCTGCTGTGCGCCGCCAAATTTGTCGTCGGCGCTGTCAGCAATTCCATCGCCATCACAGCGGACGCCCTGAACAATCTTTCGGATGCGGGAACCTCCGTCATCACGCTGATCGGCTTTAAGCTTGCGGGCAAGCGCGCCGACACGGATCACCCCTACGGACACGGACGCATCGAGTATATCGCGGGGTTGATCGTATCCTTTTTCATCGTGCTCGTCGGCGTGGAGCTGGCAAAATCTTCGCTGGACAAGGTGCTTCACCCCTCGTTCGCAGCCCCCAACGCCTTTACCTTTATCGTATTGGCGCTTTCCGTGCTGATCAAGTTTTACATGTTTGTCTACAACCGCGCCATCGCAAAAAAGGTTGACAGCGCCGCCATCGACGCCACCGCCGCGGACAGCCTCAGCGACGCGCTCATCACCGCCGCAGTGCTCGCGTGCATGGCGCTCGCCCGCTTTACGCATATCCAAGCCGACGGCTACTGCGGCCTTCTCATATCCCTTTTTATCCTCTATGCCGGCTTTAAGGCCGCCGTGAGCGTAATCAATCCTCTGCTTGGCCAGCCGCCGAAGAAGGAATTTGTACAGCAGATCGAAGCGATCGTCATGTCGCAGCCGCCCATCGTGGGCGTGCACGATCTGATGGTGCACGACTACGGCCCCGGCCGCCTCGTCATCTCGCTGCACGCGGAGGTGCCCGCCACCGCGGACATACTCGTGGCACACGACGCCGTTGACAACGTGGAGAAGCGCCTGCGCCGCGACCTCAACTGCGTCGCCGTGATTCACATGGATCCCATCGCAACGGACGACGAGCAGACCGCCATTTTGCATAAAAAGATCAGCGAGGCCGTCAAGGCGATCGATCCCTCGATCACCCTGCATGATTTTCGCATCGTACAGGGACCGTCGCACACCAATGTGATCTTCGACGCGGTGGTGCCCTATGCTTCCAAGCTTGCGGACGACGAGGTCAAAAAAAGGATCGCCTCCCTCGTATCCGTAATCGACGACACGCTTTACGCGGTGGTGGATATCGACAGGGATTACGCGCAGCAGGAGGTATAAGCATGCGAACCTTGCGGGTATTGGCCGTATCGGATCAGGAGAGCGCGTATATTTGGGATTACTTCGATCCGCGCCCCTTTGCGGGCGTGGACCTGATCGTTTCCTGCGGCGATTTGAAGCCCGCCTACCTCTCTTTTCTTGTCACGATGGTAAACAAGCCCCTGCTCTACGTCCACGGTAACCACGACGGCTGCTACGACGTTACGCCGCCGGAGGGCTGCACGGATATCGGCGGGCGGATACTGGAATTAAAGGGCGTACGTTTTATGGGGCTGGACGGCTGCAAAAGCAGCAGGGGCAGCAAGTATCATCTGACGGAAAAAGAAATGGAACGCAGCATCAGGCGCGCGCTTCCCCGCTTCCGCCGTCCCGCGCCCATCGACGTATTGGTCACGCACGCGCCCGCTATAGGCTTGGGGGACGGCGAGGACAGTTTTCACGCGGGCTTTGCCTGCGTCCGGGCGCTGCTGGATCGTTTGCAGCCGGCCTATCACCTGCACGGACACCAGCATATGGCCTATGGCGCGAACACGAAGCGGACGCTGCAATACGGCGTTACCACCATTGTCAACTGCGACAATTACCATATTCTCGACATGACGTTTCCTGAAAGGGAGGGATAAGCATGGCTTTACACGCGGAATGCGCAAGGATGTACGAAAAAGCAAGGCAGGCGGGGCAAAAAACGCTGCGCGCATGCGCCGCGCGCCATGTTGACGGCTATGTGCCCGTGCTCGACGATCTTGTGGATACGGGCGGCGTGCTCGCTATCCACCGCCTCGGCCAGCGGGAAATACCGCTTTCGCGCATCGTCGGCACCAGCCATGTCAGCCGCGCCCGCGCCTTCAGCGCGGATTTTATGCCGCTGCAAGGCGTCAACACGGAATTTGCCGGCAAATGGATACGCCTGTGTCAGGCGCAAACAGAGGAAGGGCTGCGCGATCCCATTCAGGTATACGAATACATGTGGCGCTACTATGTGGCGGAGGGGAACAAGCGCGTCAGCCTGCTGAAATATTTAGGCGCCTTTTCCTATCAAGCGGAGATCAGCCGCATGATCCCCGAATGGGACGACGGCAACGCGG
>JAQVRG010000292.1 GCA_028701165.1 Eubacteriales bacterium
ATATTGCGTTGGCCGCCAAACGCGTCGCCTTCGGCAAGTATCTCAACGCCGGGCAAACCTGCATCGCGCCCGATTATGTGCTGGTACACGCGAATATACGCGACGCGTTCGTCGCGTCGGTCAAGGAGGCTGTGGCGGCGTTTTATCCAAACGGCGACCATGCCGCTATGCCTACGCTTGTGAACGACAAACATTTTGCCCGCGTGATGGGGCTTGTCCAGCCGGAGAAGGTCGTCTTCGGCGGCGGGGGCGACGCGGCGCGCCGCTTTATCGAGCCTACGCTTATGCAGGACGTGGCGTGGGACGATCCCGTGATGCGGGAGGAAATATTCGGCCCCGTCCTGCCTGTTTTGACCTATACGGATCTCGATGAGGCGATCGCAAAGATCACAGCGCGCCCCAAGCCGCTTGCGTTGTACCTGTTTACCGGCGATAAGGCGGTGGAGGAGAAGGTTCTCTCCCGCGTATCCTTCGGCGGCGGCTGTGTCAACGATACCGTCATTCATGTGGCAACGTCCTATATGCCCTTCGGCGGCGTGGGGGAAAGCGGCATGGGCGGCTATCACGGCAAGCGCAGCTTTGCTACCTTTACGCACTATAAAAGCATTGTGAAAAAGCACACCTTCATGGATCTGCCGATACGGTATCTTCCCTATACGCCCATACACGAGAAGCTGCTGCATCTGTTTTTGAAGTAGGCGTCAAAGCCGCAGCACGCGCGTGGCGATCCTTTCCTGAAAGGCGCGGTCGTGCTCCACAAACAGCATGCTGGGGGAAAAGCTCCCTAGAAGCGCTTCGATCTGCATGCGCGAGTATACATCGATGAAGTTAAGCGGTTCGTCCCAAAGGTAGAGATGCGCCCTTTCGCAAAGACTGGCGGCGATCAATACCTTTTTCTTTTGTCCGCCGGAAAAATCCGCCATATCCTTATCAAATTGCGCGCGAGAAAAATCCATTTTGCGCAGTATGGCCTTCAACAGGCTCTCGTCGATACGCCGCTCCCGCGCGTAATCCGAAAGCAGCCCGCAAAGGAAGGACGTATCCTGCGGCACATAGGAAATCACAAGCCCCGAAGCCGATGTGACAGCGCCTGTATGGGGTATGCTTTCGCCTAGGAGCAGCTTTAGCAGGCTGCTTTTTCCGCTGCCGTTTCTCCCTTCGAGCGCGATGCGCTCGCCCTGCCGTATTTCAAAGCCGACGCGATTGCAAATCTCCCGCGTGCCGTAGCGGACAGTCACATCCGAAAAGGCGGCCAGACGGTCGGTATAAAAGGGCAGAGGCGCAAGCTTGAGCGCGTCTGCTGTCTCGGCGTTTTGCAGAAGCGCCGCCTTTTCTTCAACAGCCTGCTTCTGCCGCGCCTCGATGGACTTGGCGCGCTGCATTGCCTTGGCGGCTTTGCGCCCCACGTGCCCCTTGTCCGGCTTTAAGCCCGCGCTCGTAACCCCTTTTTTCGCGGTTTCGGCCTTATCCGACCATCCGGCGGCACGGTGCGAGGCTTCCTTCAGCCGCGCGACGTCCTTTTTCAATCGCTCCTGTTTGGAGTATTCAAAGGCCTGCTGCCGCTCGAAGTTCTCCATCCAAGAGGAGAAATTGCCGCTTTGCACTTCGATGTTCGTTCGGTTGATCGAGAGGATGTGATCCACGCACGCATCCAAAAACATGCGGTCGTGCGATACCAGTATAAAGCTTTTTTTGCGCTTGAGATAATCGGCGACCAACACGCGCGCCGCCGCATCCAAGTGGTTTGTGGGCTCGTCGATCAGCAAAAAGCGCCCTTCGTTCAAAAACAGCGCGCAAAGCAGCGCCTTGGTCTGTTCGCCGCTGGAGAGCGTGTAAAAGGGCTGGCTGAGCACGGCGGGCGGCGTCTGCAAATAGCCAAGCTCCCGTTCCAGCTCCCAATCCGCCGCGCGCGGGCATATGCCTTGCAGCACGTCGCGCACACAAACGGCAGTATCCTCCACAGGGTAGGGGAAATAATCGAACGGTACAGGCGCCGTGATCTTGCCCGCATAGGCGTGCTTCCCTAAAAGAAGCTGCAAAAACGTGGTTTTACCCCGCCCGTTTCGTCCGATAAAGCCAAGCTTCCAATCCGTATCGATTTGAAAGCTCACGTTTTCAAATACGGCGTCATAGCTGCCCGGATAGGAAAACGTCAGATTATCTACTTTGATCATCGCCATAGCCGCGATCCTCCTTTGCATAACAAAAGGACTGCAAGAAAGCATATTCTTGCAGCCCGCGTTATTGCAAACAGACGATCCGCCCCGCTGTGGCGGGGACGGCGTGCGATTTACAAAGGGTCAAGACGAATGGCTTTCCTGCTTCGGCGCAAACGTAATACGCGGCCTTGGTAAGCCGCAACATCGCCGCGCTCTGTTGTGTTCAGCAGGTGTAGCCGGTCATCCTTTCACGTCCCCTCTTTCACATTTTGCACATAGTAACATAGAAACCGCGTGCGCGCAAGCCCCAATGCCGTTTATGGGGCTGTTTTTTGCGGGGGCATATTTTCTTGAAACAGGAATATAATGGAAAAGTAAAGTCGGAGAGTCGGCGTGAATTCGTGGACAAGCGGCGCGCCATATGGTATAATACGTCGGAATTTGTCGAGAATATACAGCGCGTGCGGGCATGCGCTTTTTTCTTGAAAAAAGGAAATATGTGGGAGAAACGCATGAAAAAACTGATCGCCGCAGCGCTGGGGATATTGCTTTTTATTGCCGCGGGCTGCG
>JAQVRG010000293.1 GCA_028701165.1 Eubacteriales bacterium
CGCGATGCTTTGCATGACCGTTTTTTCCATGCTGTCGCTCTTGACAGCCAAGAACGACGAGACGCTGACGGAGAAAACCGTCGCCTATACCGCCGCCTACTACAGAGCGGACGCGGAAGCGCAGCGCGTCCTCGCGGACATATTTGCGGCGCGCGAAGCAAACGCGCCGTTGCCCGTGGGCGTTGTGCAATCCGGCAAGACGCTGACCTATTCTGTACCCGTAAACGAAGCGGCCATGCTGTGCGTGACGCTGCAAGAGGACGACGCGGGCGTTTACACCGTGGAAAGCTACGGCGTGCAGCCCGCGCAGACGGAAACGCCGCAAGAAGAACCGCTGGAGCTTTGGAGGAAAAAAGAATGAGCGAACCGAACAGAGACATACCCGACATCCGCGCGATACTCAAAGAAGCGGTGCAAACCAAAAGCTCGGACGTGTTCGTCGTGCCCGGCGCGCCGCTCACGCTCAAAACGGACGGCTTGATCGTCCCCTCAAACGGCCCTTCCCTCATGCCGGACGAGACGTTTCTCTTAGTGCGCCAAATCTATGACATGGCGGGGCGCGGGATGGAAACGCTGACGGAGACAGGCGACGATGATTTTTCCCTTTCCATGGCGCAGCTCGGACGCTTTCGCTGCAATGCCTACAAGCAGCGCAATTCCTACGCGGTGGTGCTTCGCGTCATGAGCTTTGACATTCCCGCGCCGGAGCAGTTTCATATTCCGCCCGAAATCATGCAGCTCGCGTCCTTCCGTAAGGGGCTTGTGCTGGTGACGGGCGCCGCGGGCAGCGGCAAATCCACCACGCTCGCGTGTTTGATTGACCGCATCAACAGCGAGCGGCAGACGCACATCATCACCATCGAAGACCCTATCGAATTTATCTATAAGCACAAAAAGAGCATCGTGAGCCAGCGCGAGGTGGCGCACGATACCATGGACTATAAAACCGCCCTGCGCGCGGCGCTTCGCCAAGCGCCCGGCGTGATACTCGTGGGCGAAATGCGCGATTACGAGACCATCCACACGGCGCTGACCGCGGCGGAAACGGGGCAGCTGGTGCTAGCGACGCTGCACACGATGGGCGCCGCGAAAACCATTGACCGCATTATCGACATTTTCCCCGCCAACCAGCAGCAGCAGATACGCATTCAGCTTTCCATGCTGCTGCGCGCGACGGTCTCCCAGCAGCTTTTGCCGACGCTTGCAAACGACCTCTACCCCGCGTTTGAGATACTCGTGGCCAACAGCGCCGTACAGAACATGATCCGCGAAAGCAAAACGCACCAGCTCGACAACGTGATGGCCTCGGGCACGTCGCAGGGCATGCGCACCATGGACGGCGACATCGCGCGCCTGTTTGCGGAAGGACGCATCAGCCGCAAAACGGCACTGCTCTACGCGGTCTATCCCGACATGCTAAGCCGCAGACTGTAGACGTCTGTAAAATAAAAAAATAACAGGAAAGAAAACGTATGCGCTATCTTCCCATTGAACGTATCCCCGTTGACGCCCTTTTGGCAATGCCCGTATACGGCAGCGGCGGCAGCATCCTATTAAACGCGAACACCGCGTTAAAGCGTTCGTATCTTCAGAAGCTCGCGGCGCTCGGCTTTGCGGGGCTGTACATTTACGATGAAATCTCCGAGGACATCGTGGTGGAGCAGCTTCTAAGCGAGGAGCTGCGCGCGGAGGTATTCAACGCCCTAAAGACGCTGGACGTTGACGCGTGCAGGCTCTTGGCGCACTCGCTCGTGGACGAGTTGTGCAAGCGGCCGCACGCCTCCATCGACATGATGAACGTCGCTTCCTATGACAATTATACCTATAACCATTCCTTGGATGTAGCCGTGCTTGCGGTCATCGTCGGGATCGGCTGCGGCTACCCCTATGAAAGGCTCAAGCGGCTCTCCGAGGGCGCGCTGCTGCATGACATCGGGAAAATGCACATCAGCCTTTCCATCCTCAATAAAATCGAGCCGCTGACCGAAGCGGAGATGGAAACCATACGACAGCACCCTACCGACGGCTACGAAATGATAAAGACGGACAGCACGATCTCCCCCTTGGTAAAGCGCGCGGTTTACGCGCATCACGAAAATGAGGACGGCAGCGGCTATCCCAACCACCTCACGGGGATCGAGATCCCGCAGTTTGCGAAAATCATCCACGCTTGCGACGTTTACGACGCGCTGGTGTCCAACCGCATATACCGGAAGGCGCTCAACCCCGCCGACGCGATGGAATATTTGATGTCCAACTGCTATACGATGTTCGATGTGCGGTACTTGACACTCCCGCAGCTTACGCAACGGGATTCTAGGGGGCGGCGGCTAGTGCCGCAAGGCAATACATTTCTGCTGCCCGCCAACCTAGCTCGGGGTATGCCATTACCCCTCACAGGGCAGAGCGTATAGCTCCCTGTGCTGACGGGCTGTTACCACCCGCCACAGGCGCGACGATAATATTTCTCGCACCGACCAGATCCCGATGTTGACGGAATCCGCACTTGCAAACATAGTCACGATCCTTCGCATGATTCTTGGCGCCGCATACAGGGCAGATTTGGCTTGTGTACGCCGCTTCGACATACTCTACCGCGATCCCGGCCATGTGCGCCTTGTACTCGATGTACTGTGCCAACCGATAGAAGGACCATGTGTGCAGGTTATGACTATTTTTACGGCTTGTTTTTGCCGTCTTGCGGATGTTGTCAAGTTTTTCCAT
>JAQVRG010000294.1 GCA_028701165.1 Eubacteriales bacterium
GTCATTCCTGTCGATCACCCCGCCCCGAAAGCGCACGGTGTCCCGCGCGGGTATCGCCGCCACGCCGCTGCCGTGATCGATCGCGCAGCGCACGCTCGCGTCGATCACATCCGGCGTTACAAGGCAACGCGCCGCATCATGGATCACGACCACATCCACATCCTTTAGCGCCGCAAGTCCTTTTCGCACGGACGCCGTGCGGCTTTCGGCGCCCGCTGTGACCGCCGCCGCCGGAAAGGCTGCCTCCGCCGCCGCGCGCGTGTTTGCGCTCACCGTAATCACCGTGGAAAAAAAGCGCGTATCACACGCGGCAAAAGCCGCCGCGCAATGCGCGATAGGCGTTTTTCCGCCAAAGCGCATCAGCAGCTTTTCTTCGCCCATGCGCGTGGCGCTGCCCGCCGCGAGCAAAAGCAAGCCGACTTTAGCCCTCTGGTATGGCATCGCCGATCACCTCATACATGGAAGACGCGTCCGCCTTGGCCGCGTGCTCCTGCACGCTTAGCACGCGCACCGTAAAGCGGCGGCCGCCCAGAAGGATCGAGAGCATATCTCCCTCCTTCACCTCCGAGGAGGCCTTCGCCGTTTTGCCGTTGATATCCACGCGCCCCGCCGTGCAGGCTTCGTTTGCAACGGTGCGGCGTTTGATAATGCGCGAAACCTTCAGATATTTATCCAGTCTCATTCTGTTTTCTCCTAAAAATGAAGCGGGGCAAGCATCGCCCGCCCCGTTATTATAGCATATCCGCCTTTATGCGCCAACCGTATTGATCACATCGTCGTTGACCGTTACGCTCTCGTCCTTCATCCACTCCGCAAGAATGGTCTGCCAAGACTCGTAGCGCTTATCCTCCATCAGATGCGCCTTAACCGCTTCCTGCACATCGGCAAGGGGACGTTCGCCGGCTTCTTCGTCGCCGACATAATACAGGATATGATAGCCGTCGTCGTCAAGGAAAATGGGCGAATACTCGCCAACCTTGAGCTTCTTAAACTCGGTTACGCATTCGTTCGACCACGCTTCGTCCACGATGCTCGGGTTGATAAGCAAACCGTCCATCATCAGCGTTTCGCAGCTTGCGGCCGCTTCGTTTTCCGTATAACGGATCAGCAGGCTTTCAAAAGTCGCGCCCTCCGTAAGCTTCGCGTAGGCTTCCTCGATGATTGCCTTGGCTTCCTTGCCGGCTTCCTCCTCCATCCTGTCCGTTTCGGCCTTGGTGGACTTATACTCCGCAATGATCGCCTGCATGCGGTCTTTGTTGGCGGAAGACGCGCCTACGGCGTCCTCAAAGGACAGCGTGCCGTACTCCATTTGCAGGTTGTTGAGCGTTTGGATCTTCTCGGAATAATCCGGATTCGCCTCGTTCACATCAACGCGGGGCTTGACAAGCATATCCATCACGCGGCTGTAGCCTTCGGGCGCATAGACGGGCGGCAAATACCCCTCGTCTTCGCTGCCGCACGCGTAATTCTCAGCGGCCGTTTTGTATGCGGCCGGATCGTTTGCGTAGGTTTCCTTTTCCGTTGCCAAATTCTCCGCATACCACGCGTCCAAATCTTCCTGCGTTACGGTAACGTCCTTGCATACCACATCCATCAGGTTATCCCGAAGATGCGTCACGGAAGCCTCGGTCTTCAGCCATTCCTTATATTCATCCGCCGTCATGGCCTTGCCCGTTGCGTATTCCGCTTCATCCGCAATCATATCGTTGATGTACTTTTCCACATCGATCGTATCGTCGCTGGCTTTCGCCTCTCCAGCCATGGTGGAAAACTGCTCCCGCATCTGTGAGATGGTATTTTCCGCGCTTTCTTCGATCTCCTTTAGCTGCGCCTCGGAAAGCGTTTCGAGCTGTTGGAGCTTCGCTTGATACTTGATGATCTCCTTCTCCAGCAGCGCGTTCTTCACCATCGTCCTAAACTCCGCAAGCATGCTCGGATCGCTGCTTACGTCCATACCGAACATACTATAATAATAGGAATACTGATCGAACAGCTTCTGGAAATCCGCCAGCGTGATCTTGCTTTCGCCCACGGTGGCGACCACGGTATCGCCGTCCTGCGCTGCGGCGTCGCCAGCCGCCTGCGTACCCGCCGCCTCGTCCTGCGGCGCGGGCGCTACCTGACAGCCCGCCATAACCAACACGCTCATCACCATGATGCACGTCAAAAGCATCGCAATCGTTTTCTTCATTCTTACTCTCCATTTCGTGATCGTTCGCATCGCGCGAACAGAAGTCTTCTCATTATATCATCCCTGCTCGTCAATGCAATCCTGCAGCATGTAAACAAACTGTGGCATACTGCGGCATATTTCCGCCGCATCCTCGCCCTTGCGCTCCCATAGGAGCACCGGGGTTTCGCCCTGTTTAAGCGACGCGCCTTCGGTTTCATGGATCAGGGAATAAAGCTTCATTACATCGAAAGGCGCAAGCGGATCGAAGTATAGACGCGCGCTTCCCGCCGTGATCTGCATACGCGCAATATACGCCCGCGAAGCAGCCGCCTTTAAAAGCGCGATATCCATCAGATTACGCACGGACAGGGGTATCTCGCCAAAGCGGTCGATCAGCTCGTCTTGTACGTCCATCCTGTCGTCCCCGTTTTGTATCAGCGCGATGCGCTTGTACATGGAAAGCCTGTCGGTTTCGCGGGGGATGTACTCATGCGGCAAAAACGCGGTAAGCGGCGCTTCGATACCGGCGTCCACCTCGCGGCGCGGCT
>JAQVRG010000024.1 GCA_028701165.1 Eubacteriales bacterium
GGGATTTCGGTATAATGGAACTTGTCCTAAGTTTGGAAATCCCGTGCTCGGTTCGTCTAGTGGCCTAGGACACCGCCCTCTCACGGCGGTAACAGGGGTTCGACTCCCCTACCGGGTACCAAAAAAGGAAGAACAGCCATTTATGGCTGTTCTTCCCTTTTTGGCGTTTGTTTAAGGGAGTCGAAGCCGCGTCCGAGTGGGAGCGAGGAAAAATCGCGCCTGTGACGCGATTTTAGCGGCCGGCTTTGGCGAACAGGCGAATTGCGCCGCGCGCAGCGCAAGCAAGCATGCCAATGTGAGCCAAAGGACGTCCCCTACCGGGTACCAAAGTCAAGGCAATCCGCAAGCGCGGGTTGCCTTGACTTTTATTTGAGGAGGAAGGGGAGTCGAAGGGAACGGCCGCGCGGCGTGTGACAGGAAAAAGCGGAAGATGACGCGTTAGTCCGCTTCCCTGTAGGCGATGCGGATGATGTCCTCGATCTTCGCTTCTTGGATGGCGACGTCCTTTACGGTTTTCTGCTCCGATATGTCGTGGATGAGCTTCGCGGCCGTAACGATATCCTTCTGAAAACGGTAGGTCGCGGTGTTCCCTTCATGGGACAGAAGCGTCGCCTGCGGATGCTGCACGTATTGCTCGTCCAGATACTCCACGACAAGATTCTTATAAGGGGCGATACGGTCAACGAGCGCGTTAAGAGGGCCGTCCTCGATGATCTTGCCGTTGTTGATGATGATGAGCCGTTCGCACAGCTCCTGAATATCGCCAAGATCGTGCGTAGTGAGTATGACCGTCGTCTTTTTGCGCCGGTTGATCGCCTGTATGAACTTGCGGATGGCATATTTGCCGTCAACGTCCAAGCCGATGGTCGGCTCATCCAAGAACAGAACGGAGGGGGAGTGCAGCATGGCGGCGACGAGATCGCCGCGCATGCGCTGGCCGAGCGACAGCTGCCGCACGGGGATATCGATGAATTTTCGGATGCCCAGTATTTCGTCCATCGTCCGCATGTTCTCGTCGAACGTGGCCTGTTCGATCTGATAGATGTGCTTCATCAGCTCGAAGCTTTCCCCCAAACGCAGATCCCAGTTGAGCTGCGTGCGCTGGCCGAAAACCACCCCTAAGCGCTGCACGACCTCGATCCGGCTGACCTGCGGGTCCAGCCCGTGAATGTAGACGTGGCCGCTTGTGGGCGTAAGGATGCCGGACATCATTTTCACCGTCGTGCTTTTGCCCGCGCCGTTTGGGCCGATAAAGGCGACGATCTCACCTTCCTCGATCGCAAAGCTGATATCGTCTACGGCGGGTATGCGCACCTTTTCGCGCCGGAACAGATTCTTGAGCGCGCCCTTTAGCCCCTGCTCTTTTTTGGCGATCGTATAGGTTTTGCTTAGGTGTTCCACCTTGATAACCGGCATGGTTGAATCCTCCGTTGCAGTATGTCCGCGCCCGACTCTCGCGCCTTCTAGTGGCCGGCGCTTTCGTAATTCCTTAGTCCCGCCTTAAAAAACAGGCCGGCAAGCATCAGCACGGCTATGCCGACGCCCAGCGTCACAAATGGCATACCGGAAAAGGAAAAGCGCGTTTGCTCTATGCCGAGCAGTTCCCCCGCCGGATAGAAGCTGATCCAGCCGATGGGGATGATATAGGTCAAAAGGAACTGGAGCGCCTCCGGGTACATGGATAAAGGATACATGGTCGTTTTATCAAAAAACTCCTGCGTGAACATGGCGAACTGGCTGGTGCTTTTCGTCCAAAAAGAAAGCGTACCCATGGCGATGTAGACGCCGCCGCGGATCAGCGTCGCGCCGAGCAGCAGGGAAAGAAGCGACAGCACCGACCCGACGCTCCAAGCGAAGCCCACTTTGGCGCAGCCGTAGGCGAAAACGCAGACGCCCGGGATCAGATCCGTGATCCCCACGATGTTGATGTTGGTGAAAAAGAATTGGAACAGCACGCTCATCGGGCGCAGCAGGTACCTGTCAAAATCCCCTTCCACAACGTAATAACCCATAAACCATCCTTGGATAAAGAAGATCATGGACAGCGCGTGGGACATGACGGCGATCCCGTACAAAAACGCAAGCTGGCCGTAGTTCCAGCCGTTGATCGTGCCGAATTCGGCCACGACGAATTTGATGGTTGCAAAGCCTACGATGAACTGTATGGGGTTAGAGAGCGCCCATCCCGCAAGGTTGGCGGGATATTCGGCTACTTCCAAAAGCTCCATGCGCACGCTTTCCATAAAGACCCGCAGGTAGTGGCGTATGCCGGTCAATGTCATCAACCTCCCTGAATCAGCACGTTGCGAAGCACCCTTTTTTCAAGGATGAGAAACGCCGATAGCAGCAAAAACAGCCAAGCGGCCTGTATCCCCATTTGGGGGAGCTGCGCGGACAGGCTTCCCTTTCCAATATAGAGCTCCAACGGCAGCTGATAGATGTAAATAAAGGGGAGAAAGCGCAGGATATTCGCAAGCCATCCGGGGAAAAACCAGATGGGTATGATACTCCCTGAAAGCAGCCTTATCAAATGCCTTTTTACCTGCACGAGCGCGCTCATATCCATGAGCGTGAACGCGCACATGGAAAAGATGGCGGCAAGCAGCCAGTTGATGAAGAAGGACATCGCAAAGCTTAAGAGAAACAGCAAAAAAGCGCCGCAGCTTGCGGGCTTGGGCACGGTTATGCAAAGGGAGGCAATGGCGAGGATCGGCAGCGCGTTTTGGAAGATGAGCGCGGTGCACATACCCAGATCCTCCGCGAAGTATTCGCCGAAAAGCCGTATGGGCTTGAGCATGTCGGCCGCGACGGTGCCTTGACGGACGCTTTCTATCACGCGCTGCTCCACGTTGGGCGCGAGAAAAACCGACATCACCGCGGAGATGACGGTATAGGTGAGCATATCGTTCACAGCAACGCCCTGTACGGAGGCGGTGCCGGCAAAAAGCGCCTTCCAAAAGAAGGCTGTGGCAAACATCACGATGCACTGAAACAGAATGCCGGCAAAAACGTCGAACCGGTAGGCGAGGGATTTCTCAATGCGCGTCGTGTATATGTACTTGTAAGCGGCAAAATTCACGGGCTTCATAGTGGTTACCATTATACAATATCGCGGCGGTTTCGTCGATTATGTTTTAGAGCCCGCCGTACCGGCGCAAATGCGCTATAATATAGTATACGTTGATAATTGCCCGCGCGCATGATACAATGACAGCAAAGAATTCCCGTTTTCGACAAAGCTTGCGTAAAATGCAAATCCAAGCAATGCTTACAAGGATCTTCGTTGCAACGGAAGAGAGGTTCAAATGAAAAAACGCTTATCTGTTTTACTTGCGATCCTTCTGCTGCTTGGCGCGCTTCCGTGCTTGGCAAACGCGGAGAAAGCGGCCGCCGCCGCCCCGGCGGACGGCTCTTTACAATACCATGTGATCGTTACGAGCGTTATCCTGCTGATAGCCGCCTTGGCGTTTCTGTTGACCATCCTGCTGCAAAGAGGCGCGCAAAAAAAGGCGGTGCGGGAAACCCAAAGGGTGGAAAAACAGCTTTTGGACATCATTCAGACCGTTCCGTGCGGCATATGTATGTACCGGCTCGAAGACGGCAATCTGCGGCCGATCCTTGTAAACCAGCAATTCAAGCAGATGCTGGGCGAGGAGGCGGACGAATATTTGGCGGGCGATAAGGGGATCGATTATACCCATGCGCACCCGGACGATTTAGACCGCATCCAGCAGGAGGTGATGCGCGGGCTTACCGTGACCAACGAGATCGACACGACGTACCGGTCATGGAATCCGAAAATAGAAAAGTATATTTGGATGCGCATGCGGGGTCAAGCGATGCCGCAGCCCGACGGCTCCTGCAATATCTATGTCAGCTACTATGACGTTACGCAGGAGCGGATGGCCGAGCACCTTGCCGATATCGCGCTGGAAAGCAGCGGCGTGAGCATTTGGGAATATGATTACGAGCGCAGAAGCATCATCCAGTATCAGAATTCCGCCGAGATGCACGGTTTTGAAAACGTTATTCCCAATGTGCCCGAGAGTTTGGTGGAGAGCGGCTTTGTGCATCCGGACAGCGCGCAGGCGTTCCTCGCCATGTACGAGGAGCTCTTCGCGGGCGCGCACTTTGCCGAGGGCGTTTTCCGTGTGCAGACCGCGGACCGTAAGGGTTGGTGGTACGAGCACATCCGCTACACCAACGAGTTCGACGCGAACGGAAAGCCGATCCGCGCCGCGGGCATGTCTACCGACGAAACCGAAAAGCAGGAGACGACCATGCGGTATCAGCGGGAGCAAGAGCTGAAAAAGGCGTCTTTGGCGGAGGAAAAGCTGCTGGCCTATGCGCTGTTTGATCTGACGGCGCGTGAAACGCTGGAGTGCCGTTATAAGGGCGGCGCCGACGTTCCCGAGGAGGACCGCACCGATTTTGCGTACGCGCACAGAAACAGCGAGCTGCTGATCGATCCCAAGGAGCGCGCCGCGTTTGTCGCGCTGAATGATATGGATACGCTGTTGGGCTTGTTCGATTCGGGCGAAACCGAGTTCAAGCTGGAGTACCGCCGCAAAGTACCCGAGGGAAAGGTCATCTGGGTGCGCAACTTCATGCATCTGCTGCGCGACCCGGAAAGCGGCAACGTCTGCCTGTTCCAGTACTGGTACGATATCGACGACGAAAAAATGCGCGAGATGATGTACAACAGCATCGTCACGAGCAGCTATGATTTTGTCGCGCGCATCGACGGCGTATCAAGGCGCTTCGAGGTGGTATCCCGCACCGGAATGAATTTTCACATACCTCCGCAAAGCGGCGACGACGCCGACGAGGTGACCCATTCGATGTACAGCGACTACATCGTTCCGGAGGATCGGGACGCGGTGATCGAAAACTCCATTATTGAAAATGTCAACCGGCACCTTGCCCAAAATGAACGCTACGTTTTTACCTACCGCATGACAAGGCCGAGCGGCGAGCTTCGATACAAGCGGGTCACACAATACTATATCGATCCGAAAAGAAAGATCATCGTCATGCTGCGGGAGGACGTCACCGACATCATCAAGGCCGAGGCCGAAAAAAATCTGGCTTTAAAAACGGCGCTGGCGGCCGCAGAGCAGGCAAGCGCGGCAAAGGGCGAATTCATGTCCCGCATGTCGCATGAGATCCGCACGCCGCTAAACGCCATCATCGGCTACAATACCATTGCCAAAAACGCGATAGTGGAAGCGAAAACCGACGAAGAGCGGCGGCAGGCCGATACGAACGCGATGGATTGCCTGACCAAGAGCGAGCTGGCGAGCAAGCACCTGTTGACCGTAATCAACGACGTTTTGGATATGTCGGCGATCGAAAGCGGGAAAATAAGGCTTGCAAACGAACGTTTCGACTTTAAAAGCCTTATCAGCGCGCTGACCGTGCTTTTCTATTCGCAGGCAAAAGCCAAAGGCGTGCAGTTTGACGTACTTTTTGATTCGCCGACCGAGGAATGGTTTTTGGGCGACCAAATGCGCGTCAATCAGATCTTGACGAACCTATTAAGTAACGCCGTGAAGTTTACGCCGACGGGCGGCAGCGTGAAGATGCACATTATCCCGAGCCAGTTTGACGACGATCATATGCGGTTCTGCTTTGCGATATCCGATACCGGCATTGGCATGAGCCAAGCGTCTATCGAGCGTCTCTGGCAGCCGTTTGAGCAGGCGGACTCCTCCATATCACGGCGCTTCGGCGGCACGGGACTGGGTCTTGCCATCACCAAAAGCCTTGTCGATATCATGGACGGCGAAATCTCCGTCGAAAGCGAGCCGGGCGTCGGATCCGTATTCCGCGTGGAGCTGACATTCGGACGCATAGAACAGCCGCAGGAAGTCGGGATGTATGATTTTTCCGGCATGCACGCGCTGATCGTGGACGATGACAGAAGCACCTGCGACTACATCAAGCTCCTCTTTGACCGCTTTGGCGCGAGAAGCGAAGCCGCCCATTCGGGCGCGGATGCGATCACGAGCTTTCAAACGTCGCACGCGCGAAACGATCCCTTCACGCTGTGCATGGTGGATTGGCGAATGCCGGGAATGGATGGGATCGCCACGGTTAGAGAAATACGAAAGCTGGCTGGCGGCGATGTTCCCATCATCATCGTCACCGCGTATGATTACACCGAAATCGCCGACAAGGTAAAGGATGCGGACGTTACCATGTTTGTGGAAAAGCCGCTGTTCCAGTCTTCGCTTTTCGATCTGCTCTCCACCATAAGCGGCATGTCAAAGCCGAAGAACCTTCCGAAAAGCGACGTTGTCAGCTTTTCCGGCGCACGCGTATTATTGGCCGAGGACAACAAGATGAATATGGAGGTTGCCAAATACACCCTGCAGTCGATGGGGCTGGCGGTAGACAGCGCGTGGAATGGGAGCGAAGCCGTTTCGATGTTTGAGAACGCCGCGCCGGGAACCTATAAGCTTATCCTGATGGATGTGCACATGCCGGATATGGACGGGTATTTAGCGACCCAAATCATACGGCGATCCGCCCATCCCGACGGGGCGGCGATCCCCATCATCGCCATGACGGCCGACGCGTTTGCGGAAAACGTGGCGGAGGCTTACGCCGTCGGCATGAACGATCACATTGCAAAACCGGTGGATATGGATATACTGCGTAAAACACTTTGCAAGTATATTCCGCGCTGATGGATTCTGCGGCTAAGGCCTGCGTTGCCGCCCGCGGCGTTTCTTTTCATAAACGCTGCATACCATTCCAGCCATACCTGTCCCTGCGCAAGGATGGCCAGCGCGCCGCCGCCAAATGCGCTGTAGTGCAGGGTATATCTTGAATTCGCCCGATTTGTATTGACAAGCCGCCGTCCTTGCCCCTATACTATCTATAACTCTTTGCGCTGCATTACATTTCTCAAATGAAATGCGAGATCAACAGTACAAACTGAGCAGGCGATGGCCTTTTGTTAGGCCGTGGGGCCGGGTTGCCGACGGGCAGCAGCAGAAAAAGCGTTCGACGCACCTTCTGTGGGACAGTAGTATGTTCCCTAAAGGTGCGCGTTTTCATATTCTGAAGGGAACAGGATCAACCAAGTGCCGTGAGTGAAATCATTACATTTTGGAGGAACTCGACCCATGTCAGAACAAACCATCATACGCCGATTGTCCGGCGTAGGCGTCATCGGCAACATCCTGCTTGTGGCGTTTAAACTGTACGCCGGCGTTGTCGGCCACTCGGCGGCCATGGTATCCGACGCGATCCATTCGCTTTCCGACGTTTTCGCTACGCTGATTGCCTTTATAGGCATCCGCATTTCACGAAAGGAACCGGATAAGGGACATCCCTACGGTCACGACCGTTTTGAGTGCGTGGCCTCTATGCTCTTGGGCGTTATTTTGCTGCTCACCGGCGTTGGTATAGGCGTGGGGGGCGTAAAAACGATCCTTGCGGGCAAATATGATCAGATCGTCATCCCCTCCACGATCGCGCTCGTCGCCGCCGTGGTCTCCATCGTTACCAAGGAGGCCATGTTCTGGTATACGCGCTATTATGCGAAGAAGCTGAATTCCTCCGCGTTTATGGCGGACGCGTGGCATCACCGTTCCGACGCGTTTTCCTCGGTCGGCTCTCTGCTCGGCATCGGCGGCGCGATGCTGGGCGTCCCGGTGCTGGAGCCTATCGCCTGCGTGGCGATCTGCCTGTGCATTTTGAAGGTCGCCTATGATATTTTGAAGGATTCGCTGGACAGGATGCTGGATACCGCGTGCAGCGATGAATTCGAGTCCGCGCTCGGCTCGCTGATCACCGCGCAGCAGGGCGTTGCGCGTTTGGATCAGCTGCAAACGCGCAAATTCGGCAGCAAGATCTATATCGACGCCGAAATCGCCGTGGACGGCTCGATCACGCTTGACGACGCGCACGCCATCGCGGACGAGGTACACGACGCGGTGGAGAGCGCCTATCCCGACATCAAACATATCATGATACACGAAAACCCCGCCGCGAAGGGGGATGCGTAGCATGCGCTTTCTATTCAGCTATTGTGCTATTATTGTGTGTTGGTGGTAAAAGCCGTGTTCTGCCGTCTGTAGGTGTCGTTATCCTTCAAGGTGAGTTGGGATTGCAGGCGGTTCAGCTCGTTTTGCAGCGCCGCGCGCTTTTCGGGGTCGGAGGTGGCCGCGAGCCTTTTTTCAAGCTGCGCCTGCTTATCCTTTAGACTTTCTATTTCCTGATCGACTCGATCCGTATTCGCTATGGTTTGCGAGGCGCTTGCGCCGTCCGCATTCGGCTTGGGCGCGGCTGCCGGGGCGGCGGGTGTGCGCGCCGCGTCCTCCCCACGGACGTCCTCCGTTTCGGGCATGGCGCTAAAAAGCTTTGCGGCGATTTGCTTGATGTATCGCGCGGGCTTATCAAAGACGATCTCCTGCCTGCCTTGGGAATCCTTGCTTACGCTGTAAAGGCCGGCGGAACCGAGCTTCTGCGCCGGAAGCACCTCGTAAGCGCGCTCGTCCGCGTTCGCTTCGGGCGCTGCGGCGCTTTTTTTGATATCCTGCGCGTTTTCGGTTTTCTCCGCGCGCGTATGTCCCTCCAGAGGTTCGCGCGGCAGCTTTTGCATGTGCGAATAAGCGGCGAGCATACTGCGCTGCGCATTGCTTTCGATTGCCGGCATCCGCGTTCCCTCCTTTGTGATATGATACCAATACAGCTTATTATAGCATGCGATAATGGCGGTTTCAAGCGCACGAGGCGCGTTTGGCGCTGCTGTTTTTACGGCTTCACCGCGCGCAGATAGGGGTAGGGATCGATGTATTTGCCGTCCGGCGCCACGATGGTAAGATGCAGGTGATCGCGGTCGCTGTTGCCGGTGTTGCCCACACGCCCAATGCACGCGCCCGCTTGTACCGTATCGCCGGGACGGAGAAAATCGCTTAGCCGTATCATGTGATAATAATGAAACTGATAACCGTCTTTGTCCGTGACGATCACGGCATAGCCCGTACCCGCGCCGCTGCCTACATAGCTTACCACGCCGTCGGTGCAGCTATAGATCTCCGTGTCCGCCTCAGCCCAGATATCCGTTCCCGTATGCTTGCGTTTGCCGCCGTCGCGGTCAGCGTACCACGTTTTTCTAAGCTTGATATGCGATTGCAGAGGCCAAAGGATGCCGTCGGAAAGGCAGCCCGACGCGGGCGGCAGTTCATAATCGATCTCGGCGGCGTCGCGTCCGAATACCGTGTATAAATACGAATAAGTAAAGCAGCGGCTCCAGTATGCGCCCTCCTCGCCGCCGGGCAGGCGCAGCGCCTCGCGGTAGGCAAGCGGGCGCACGCTGATGCGGTAGGAAAGCTTACCGGGCGCGGAAAGCGCGATAGCCGTTTGGAATGAAACGGCGCGGACGAGCAGGGCGTTTGCCTCCGCTTCGCTTGCGCAGCCTTGCAGCAGCGCATAAAGAAGCTGCCACGAGGGCGCTTCCGTCGTCTGTGCCGCCGTGACGGAGAGATCGCCGTGTGTGGCGGAAAAACGCGCCGCCGTGCGCGTGAGCGCCGAAAGAAGCTGCTCTTGGATCGAAGCCTCCAAGGCGGGCAGCCACGCGCGCTCCTCGGCGGTCGTACCGAAGATCTGCCAAGGCGCTTCCGCGTCGAAGAAGTTCGGGGGCAGGAAGGGGGCAATGTCGAGCTCCAGCGTCTGTTCCCACAGCGCGCGAAGGCTCTGCGCGATCTCGCCCGCATCGGGCGCGTTGGGCGTGGGCGCGGGCGTCGGCGGCACGGCGGGCATGGCGGCTGCGGCGGTCAGCCGCGCGGGCGGCGTGAGGGCGGGGGCTTGCTGTGCAGCGGGAACGCAGCCGCCGCAAAGCAGCAGCAGCGCGCACAGGAATACGGATACGCGTTTCATAATCGGTTTTCATTCCTTCGGTTTTGCTTTGCATTGCGTATTATAACACGGCTGCACGGCAAAAGTAAAAGCCCTTTCATGATCATATAAAAGGGCTTTTTGTCGGAATTTGGGCGTGCGGCGCGCGGCGGGTCTAGGCGTCGCGCTTGGCCGCGCGCGCTTTCTGCCTGCGCGCGGCGATTACGTTGTAGATCGCCATCGCGGCGATGGTGGAAACATAGGGTATGCAGTTCAAAAGCTGCTGTTTGGCCGCCGTGTTTTGCAGCACATAGGAAAGCGCCGTCGTAAAGCCGAACAGGGCGCTTGAAAGAAGCGCGCCCAGCGGGTGCGAACGGCAAAGGGCGTTCGCCGCCAAAGCGACATAGCCGCGCGCCGAGGAGATGTTCTGCACGAACAGCGTGACCGAACCGAGCGTAAGAAGCGTTCCCGCCAAGCCGTTCATGCCGCCCGCGAGCGTCACCGCAAGAAGCTGGTATTTCTTGACGTTGACGCCCAAGCTGCTCGCCGCGTCGGGGTTGATGCCGATGGCGCGCAGGCGGAAGCCGGCCCGCGTTTTATACAGGATCACATACACCACGACCGCCATCACAAACGCAAGATAGTCGATGGTGGTAAGCGACGAGAACATGGTGCCAAGCACGGGGATTTGGCTGACGCCGGGCAGCGTGATCTTGGTAAGCCCCGTCATGGTGACGTCGCTTACCACGCCCTTGGTGTGGAAGACCATCGAGAGGAGAAATGTCGTAATACCCATGGCGAAGGTGTTGAGCGCCATGCCCACGATCATGGGGTGACCGTTGAGCTTGACGATGAAAAAGCCCATGATGAAGGCCATCGCGCAGCCGACAAGTATGGCGACGAGCACGGAAACATAGATGTTTCTTACATAATACTGCGCGAGGAAGGAAAAGAACGCCGCGGTGAGGAGCGTGCCCTCCAGCGCGATGTTGAACACGCGCACCTTGGAGCATACGCAAGCGCAAAGCGTGATCAAAAGAAGCGGCGTCATATAGCGGCGCGTGGCATTGAACACGG
>JAQVRG010000295.1 GCA_028701165.1 Eubacteriales bacterium
TCGCAAAGTATCTCCGACGCCTCGCCCGCCGTAACGTCGGCGGATTCCAAGACGCTTATCGTGATAAGCTCCCGCGCTTGAAGCGCGTCGTCCAGCTGTTTGAGCAGATTTTCACCAATACCGCCTTTGCCGATTTGAAAGATAGGCTGTAACGGATTCGCCATCCTGCGAAGCGCCCCCCTTTGTTTTGCTGTAATCATGATACACTTCTCCTGTTATTCTACAAAATCGAATTCCCACTCGCCCATGCGCACGACGCTCTCATCCCCCGCGCCATGCTCCCGCAGAGCGTCTATGATGCCTTCCTTTTGCAGGAACTGCTGGAAGCGGCGCATGCTCTCCTCATCGTCCGCATAGGTCGTATCCAAAATATACTCCACGCTGCCGCCTGTCACCACGAATACGTCGCCGTCCTGTTCAATGTTGAAGCCCGGTTCGTAGCGATGCGCCTCCGTGATCTCCTCCTCCGCGAATACATAGCTGCTGGGAAGGGTCGCAAGCACGCGCTGCACCTCGTCGAGCATTGCGTCAAAGCCGGAAACCGTCGCCGCGGATACGGGAAACACCTTGACCTGCTCCGATACGAGCGCGTCCTGCAAGCGCACAAGGTTCTCCGCAGCACCCGTAATATCCATCTTGTTAGCCGCCACAAGCTGCGGCAGCGCATACAGCCGTTCGCTGTACGCCTTAAGCTCCCGCCGTATTTTGAAATAATCCTCCAACGGATCGCGGCCTTCGCAGCCGGATACGTCCACCACATGCACCAGCATCCGCGTACGCTCCACATGCCGCAAAAAATCGTGTCCAAGACCCGCACCGTCCGCCGCTCCCTCGATCAAACCGGGGATATCCGCCAGCACGAAGGTTTGGTTATGGCGCTTGACCACGCCCAAATTGGGCGTGAGCGTTGTAAAATGATAATCTGCGATCTTGGGCTTTGCCGCCGTCAAAACCGAAAGGATCGTGGATTTTCCTACGTTGGGAAGCCCTAATAGCCCTACGTCCGCAATGGTTTTCAGCTCCAGCTCCACCTCGCGCTCCAGCGTTTTCTGTCCCGGCTGGGAAAAGCGCGGGGACTGTCTGGTGGGCGTTGCAAAGCGCGTGTTTCCCTTGCCGCCGCGCCCGCCGTGCAATACGATCCGCGAGCGTTCCGGCTCGTGCATATCCGCGATGACCGCGCCCGTTTCCACATCCTTCACCAGCGTGCCGACGGGCACACGAATGATCAGATCCTCGCCGTTTTTGCCCGAGGACATCTTCGCCTTGCCCCCTTCGCCGGGCGTGGCGCGGTAAAACCGCTGGAATTTAAAATCCAGCAGCGTATTCATAGCGGGATCGGCATAGAACACCACATTGCCGCCGCGTCCGCCGTCCCCGCCGTCCGGGCCGCCCCGCTGCACATATTTTTCCCTATGGAAGGACGCACAGCCGTTGCCGCCGTCTCCCGCCTTGATCACGATCCTTGCCTTATCCACAAATTGCATACGTTACTTCTTTCCTTTATCAAATAAACAGTATTCCTTGACCGCGCACGCGTCGCATTTTGGATTTCGCGCGCCGCAAACACGCCGTCCGTGAAAGATCAGCCAATGGTGCGCGATAGACCAATCCTCCTTGGGTATGTTCTCCATCAGCTGCTTCTCCGTATCCAAAACATTGGAGGCTTTCGTAAGGCCGATGCGATTCGCCACGCGGAACACATGCGTGTCCACCGCGATCGCGGGTACGCCAAAGGCGTTTGACACGACCACATTCGCCGTTTTTCGCCCCACGCCCGGCAGCGTCATGAGCGTATCGCGGTCTTTGGGCACCTCGCCGCCGTAGGCTTCCGTCAGTATCCGACTGGCTGCGATGATGTTCTTCGCCTTGGTTTTATAAAGCCCGCAGCTTTTGATGTGTTGGCACAGCTCGTCCTCCGATAAAGCCGCGAACGCCTGCGGCGTATCATACAGAGGAAACAGCAGCGCCGTCGTTTTGTTGACCTGCTTGTCCGTACACTGTGCGGAAAGCATGGTGGCGACCAGCAGCTCAAAGGGACTGGAAAAAACGAGCTGCGGCGCGGCGTCCGGGTGCGAACGGCGCAGCGCGTCAAGCGCGCCTTTGATTCGCGCCGCCTTAGCCGCCTTCGTTTCGCGCATGATGAACCTCCCGTCGCGTTTCGCGTTTGTTCCTTCATTATACATGCGTCGCCGCAGCATGCGCAAGCTACTTCTTGCCGCCCAAGAGCGGGCCTAGATTTTTTAGCATCTGTGCCATCTGCATCATATTGCCCATATCGCCGCCGGGCATACCGCCGGGCATACCGCCACCGGGCATACCGCCGAGCATCTGCAAAAGCTGCATGGGATTGCCGCCGTTTGGCATACCCCCAAAGGGATTCGCACCGTTTGGCATACCGCCGTTTGGCATACCGCCGTTTGGCATACCGCTAAACGGCATGCCCCCCATGGGCGCGCCCGCGTTCTGCGGCTGTGTCCGCCGCTGCGGCAGCGTTACGCCGATCTGTTCCGCGATATGCGCGCGCTCCGCCGGAGCCAAATAGGGTTCCATGTCCATTAAATACTGCGCCGCACGCTGCGCGCCCTGCTCGCTTCGAATACGCTGCGCCATATTGAGCGCAGGTGAAGCGGGCCGCTGGTTTTGCGTACCGTTCTGTCGTGGCGGCATGTTAGGCGGCATACGCTGCATTGTTTTTCCTC
>JAQVRG010000025.1 GCA_028701165.1 Eubacteriales bacterium
CTGAGTGAAGCTTTTACCCTAATAAATCTACGAGAAAAGGGCTTCCACTTTTCATCGTGGAAGCCCTCGAAAGGCTTGGATTTACTGGCTTTGTAAGCAATAAATCTTTTTTGCCTTTTGTTTTTGGCGCGCCCTGAGGGATTCGAACCCCCGACCTTCTGGTCCGTAGCCAAACGCTCTATCCAGCTGAGCCAAGGGCGCACGATGTTGGTTGATGCAATTTTCAATGTCCTGAGCCAGCCAGGAGTGTTTAGTCCGTAGCCAAACGCTCTATCCAGCTGAGCCAAGGGCGCCCACGAAAAAGAGAGAACGTCTCTTTAACGCTTGATGATTATAGCGCATCGGCGCAGGAATGTCAAGGCGCGTACGCTTTTGAAAGTTAATTTCCTAATTCATTTGGTTCAAAAAGCAGATCGCAGCTTGCCCTGGCAAACGAATGACCGGCATTTTTACGGGCGTATCTCGATACTTCCGCCGGTTTCAAGCGTCTTGCCCTCCAACAGCAGCAGCTTCTGCGCAAGCAGCCTTGCAAAGCCGCCGATGACGGCGGCGGAAATGATCAGGTCGTCCGTCTGCGCGGTGGCAAACGCGGATACGTCCTCGTGGTGCAAAATAACCGCGCCGGCAAGCCGTACCTGCTCCGTAAAATAGCGCGAGGAAAGCTCGTGCCGTTCCCGGTAGGCGCGATAGACGCGTTCCACCTCGTCGCCGGGAATGCCCATGGGCAGTATCTTTTGAATCAGCGCGATACTTAGGCTCTGCTTGAGCGTAAGGATTACGATCAAATACGCGATATGCTCGCGGTAGTATTTCTTTTTCCGCGGCTCCGGCATCACCTTGATGCGCACATAGTTGTTGATGGTCGCGGCGGTAATGAACTGTTCTTCCTTCAATTCGGGCGGCAGATAATCAAGATACCGCTTGAGCAAAACGATGACCTGTTCCATATATAAGCCGAAATCCGGTATGTCTTCCCATGCGGGAAGCTTGAAATCGTTGAGATACTTCTCCCAGCGGCGCAGCTTGCCCGCCACCAGCGCGTTGTCGTATTGCATCCTTTCACATCCCGTTTTCTTTTTATTTTAGCACGATGTGTATACCAACGCAAGAACACGCTTGCTTTTCCTGTGTTGACATAATGTTATAATCGTGTTAATTTAATATTGCATATTAGATATGTCACAGGAGGCGCACATTGAGCTATACCATTATTACCGATACGTCCGCGAACCTGCCCGAGGCTTTGCTGAAGCGGCATAAGGTCTGCGAGATTCCCTTTTCCTATTGCGAGGAGGGGGAAATACATACCTGCATGGATATCGAAGCGTTTGACGGCGAGCGGTACTATAACGCCATCCGAAGCGGCGCACGGGTAAGCACCTCTCAGATCAATCCCGGGCAATATATGGAGTGTATGCGACCTTTGCTGGAAAAAGGAGAGGATATACTCTACGTCGGCATGTCCTCGGGCATCAGCGGCGCCTACGCGTCCGCGGAGCTGGCGGCGGCGGAGCTTCGGGAGGAATTCCCGCAGCGTGACATTCGCCTCATCGACACCTACAGCGCGTCGCTCGGGGAGGGGCTTCTCGTTTTGAAGGCCATTGCGTGCAAAGCCGGCGGGATGGCGCTGGACGCGGCCGCCGCGCTTCTTCTATCGCTAAGGCATCGCGTCTGTCAGGTGTTTACCGTGGACGATCTGCTGCATCTTCGCAAAAGCGGCCGCATTTCCAACATCACGGCGGTCGCCGGCACGGTGCTCAACATCAAGCCGCTTTTAAAGGGCGACGAGCTTGGCCGGATCGTCAACTTTGGCAAGGTGATCGGCCGCAGGCGCGCCGTGGAAACGCTCGCGGCAAAATATGACATGCTCGCGGAGGAGCCGGAGACGCAGACCGTAGGGATCGCGCATGCCGATTGTCCACAGGAGGCGGCGCGCCTTGCGTCTTTGCTCATGAAGAACCGCCCGCCCAAAGAGATCGTAACCGTCTGCTACGAGCCCGTGACGGGCGCGCATGTGGGACCGGGCGCACTGGCGCTTTTCTTCTTGGGCGGCGCCGGCGTCCGCACGGCGCTGCGCTAAAGCGATTGCGCCGAACAGACGGCGCTTTATTGGGGATCCGTCTTCTCAAACGTTACCGTTTGCGCCTTCATGCTGATTTTGCCGACCCGCCAGCCGTATGCCGTCAGTTCTTTTTTATAATTCAAGAAGGAATGATCGAGCGGCACGCCGATCGCCGCGATTTCATCGAATGTCAGCATGAAGCCGTCCCTGCCGTTTTCCCGTATATACGCCCACAGCGGATCGTATTTGCTCATATCTACACCGTCGCTCCTTCCCTTTCCGGCATGCTTTTACATCGCAATAACGCCAAAGACGGCGCGCTACTCCGGCTGAAGCTGCTGCTGTAAGGCTCTCTCGTAGGCCGCCTTGGTTCGCTCGTCGAAGGCGGCGACGGTCACGGACAGTCCGCATTGCGGATTGCGCCTAAAGAACGCCGCGACCGTTTCCATGGCGATAGACGCCGCAAGCTCCACAGGGAAGCCGAAAACGCCCGTCGAGATGGAAGGGAAAGCAACGCTGTGCGCACCGTTCGCCACACATAAGGCAAGGGCGTTTTGCCAGCAGTCGGCAAGACTCTCCGCTTCGCCGCTGCCGCCGCCTCGCCATACGGGCCCCACGGTATGGATCACGCCCCTGCACGGCAGATCGTACGCGCCCGTAAGCTTCGCTTCGCCCGTTTTACACCCGTGCAGCGTTCTGCATTCCTCCAAAAGCTTAGGGCCCGCCGCGCGGTGGATCGCGCCGTCCACGCCGCCCCCGCCCAAAAGGGTATTGTTTGCGGCGTTTACGATCATATCCACGTTCAGCTTTGTGATGTCCGCCTTGATGACACTCACGTCGAAATCTTGCGTCGCAGCGCCGTTTGGAGGCCGCATGTCCCCCGCGTTCGTTTGTTCCATACTACGCCTGCCTTTCTGCGTCCCCCGTTTTATCATGCCTTCGCTTCAAGAAGCGGCTCGATATAGGCTTGAATGAACTGCACCCGGTCGAAGATGTTCGGCTTGAAGGTCGCGCTCACCGCGACGACCGTTCCCTGCTCGGGATTGATATAGATCGCGTTGCCGCTGTTGCCAAGCGCCGCGTAGGCGCGGTTATGGACGTCCGGCGTCCACCAGAGATAGCCGTAGCCCATTTCGGCAAAGGTTTTGTCGCATTGCAGCCGCGGCTTTGTGCTTTCCGCTATCCATTCCGCGGAAAGCAGCCGTTTTTCGCCATACATGCCGCCGTCAAGGCAAAGCTGTCCAAGCTTCGCCATGTCGCGCGCGGACATGCAAAGCCCGTATCCGGCCGCGCCAACGCCCTGCGGATCGCAGAACCATATGTTCGCCTTGGGTTCCTTGGATAGAATAAACGCCTTATGCTCCTCCGCCGTACGCGCCTCGTAATTGCGATACGGCGCGATGCCAAGCGGGCCAAACAGATATCGATTCGCAAAATCCACCGTGCTCATGCCGCTCGTTTTCGTAATCACGCCGGTAAGGATATGGATGCCGAGCGTGGAATAGCGGAACGCGCCCGTAAGCCCGGCCTTGCCGCCCAACAGATCGAGCGCTGCAATCGTCCAGTCGGGACTTGTGCATACCTTCGTCCACGGCTCGGAACGATACTTATACGGCGCCGTCATCGTAAGAAGATGCCGCAGCGTCACCTTTTGTATCGTCTTTTCGCCGCGCTTTAGGGTATAGTCCGGGAAAAAGTCCAGCACGGGCTGATCGACGCTTTGGATCATGCCCCGATCCAGCGCGACGCCAAGCAGCAGCGATACGACGCTCTTTGTTACGGACATCACATGCAGCGTATCCGCCGGCACGAAGCCGTTCCAGCAGTCGCTATAGACCGTCTTCCCGTTTTTGTTCGCCGTGATCTGGCAAATGTTCGGCTGCTGCGCCGCGATATAGTCGTGCAGCGCGCCTTCGTTCCTTTCCATTTGTAACGCCCGTCCTTCCTGTACGTCGATGATCGTACATCCACACTTTTATATATTATAGCAAAGCAGCGGCCCTTTCTCAACATCGTATTCCCACGCGCGAGTTGTCCCTATACTTTACGCTTCCTTATATATGTATTGGCAGCGTTTCGGCGGTTTCATGCCTGCTATGCGCAAGTGACCGGCATGCGGCAGTATGTTATAATGAATCGATCTATACAAGATGCGGAAAGGAAGACCGGTATGGAGATTCGAACGCTTGCAAAGAAAGAATACGCGGCGGGACTAACGCTTGCGTGGACGGTATTTCAGCAATACGAAGCGCCGGAGTATTGCGAGCAGGGCGTGCAGTCCTTTTACGCCGCGATACACGATCCCGTTTTCACGGATGCGCTCACCATGTACGGCGCGTTTGCGGACGGACAGCTGATCGGCATGCTCGCAACGCGCGGCGGCGGCGAACATATCGCGCTGTTTTTCGTGGAAGGCGCATTCCACAGGCAAGGCGTAGGCAAGCGTTTGTTCGCGCGCGCCTGCGCGGACAATGTCTCCGGCAGCCTAACGGTGAACGCTTCGCCCTACGCCGTAGAGGTCTACCATCGCCTCGGCTTTCGGGATACGGCGGCGGAGCAGCTCACGGACGGTATCCGTTATACGCCCATGACCTGCCGCTTGAAAAACCCCGATTGCCCCTGCAAGCGCACGCGCTGTTCGCGCCACGGCGACTGCGCGGCCTGCCGTGCGCACCATAAGGACGAGAAACAGCAGGCCGTTTTTTGCGAACGCCCGCCCAAACGGGAGAAACGCGGACGGGAACGGTGAGGCTCAAAGCTCGCGCGCATCATATTCCAATAGATCGCCCGGCTGGCAGGCAAGCGCCTCGCAGATGGCGCAAAGGGTAGAGAAACGTATCGCGCTGATCTTGCCGGTCTTGATCTTCGACAGATTGACGTTCGCTATGCCGACACGCTCCGCAAGCGCATTCAAGGACATCTTCCGATCCGCCATCACGCGATCCAAACGCAAAATGATCTGTCCCATCGTCATCCTCCCTACAGCGTTTCGTCGTTGAGCCGCTGCAACTCGCTGCCGTATTGAAAAATGTAGGAAAGGCACAGGAAAATTACCGCCACAACAGCCAGCGTGCCGTTTACGCCGTGTTCCACCACTTCGGGATGCAGGAGCGCATCGACCAACGTACGGAAAATCACGGGAACGGCGATCGCGTCGATGAGCATAAGGATGGAAATCGTTTTGATCCTTTTTGCATATATGGCTTCAAACGGCGCGCCGCTTAGGCTGATATCATGAAAGATACGGTTTGTAAGCAGCAGAATCGAGATGAGCACACAGCTATCGGCAAGCGTGTAGATGCACCAGGAATACATGTGCGCACGCGAACGAAAGCTCATGTTGAAAAGCGGCGACGCAAGGCTAACGCGATCGTTGAGCTGATACGTCGCCGCCGCGGGATACACAAGCGACCAGATGATACCCACGGCGATCATGCACGCGCACACCGTCATAGCGATATAGAAAATTTTCGTTGCGATATCCACAGCTTTCGCCGATTTCTTGATTTTTTCTTCCATCGTGTTCATTAGAATACCTCTTTCTTTCGTTTCTGCGGTGCAGTATACCACGGACGATAATGTTCGTCAATAATAATTTAATGTTTTTCATTAAATATTTTATGCTTTATCCTTCCTTTGCATCACTTTTTACATAGCGCGGGCCGGAGCGCGACAAACCCGCGGGTCACAAGCGCGCAAAAAAGGCTTGAAGTATAAAATACTTCCGCTACAATGGAATTACGACGTCGAATCCAACTTATATCGGAGGTTATCCCTATGCGTTTTACACTCGATCAGATCGGCACCGTACACTGCGGTGAGGAGGGGTTTTCCATCGTGATCGCGCCGGAATACCGCGCGGCGCTCACCGGGCTTGAAGGCTTTGGCTACGTCCAGATCCTATGGTGGTTCGACAGGTGCGACAACGAAGAACAGCGCGCCGTACTGACGGAGGAAAAGCCCTACGTTGACGGCCCGGACGTGATGGGCGTTTTTGCAACGCGCTCGCCGCAGCGTCCCAATCCCATCGCCGTGTCCCCCGCGTATGTAACGTATCTCGACGCGGAGAACGGGGTTATCGGCCTTGCGTGGATAGACGCGCTGGACGGCACGCCGGTGCTGGACGTAAAGCCCTACACGCCGAGCGTTGACCGCGTAGAGCAGCCCGCCGTTCCCGACTGGTGCGCGCACTGGCCGAAAAACGTGGAAACGAGCGGCGATTTTGACTGGGACAGCGTGTTCAATTTTTAAGGAGGCCGGCTGTGCGTTTAGCGGATTATATCGAACATAAGCCCGTGCTTACAACAAAACGCCTGACCCTTCGCACGATGACCGCCGAGGACGCGGACGATCTCAAGGAATGGACGCCGGACAAATCGCTGTATGCCTACTGGGGCAAAAGCCCCGGCAAGGCGGACAAGGACCCCGCGCTGCTGTTCGCATCGCCGCAAAAGCCCACAAAGAGCTTTCACTGGGGCGTCGTATACAAGGCGGAGGACAAGGTCATCGGCGAGGCGTGGGTGTATCTTATCGAAAACGACCGCATGGCGAAGGTCGCGCTGCGCTTTTCAAAGAAGTATCACGGGCAGGGGTTCGCGGCGGAGGCGCTAAAAAGGATCGTACGCTTCTGCTTTGAAGAAACGGAGCTGCAGCGCCTATGGACGGATGTGGACGTGCGAAACACCGCCTCCGTCCGCCTGCTCGAACGCTGCGGCTTTACCCGCGAGGGCTTGATACGCCAAGGCAAGATGGTGTCAACCTGGTGCGATTATTATCTGTACGGGCTTTTGAAAACGGACGAGGCGGCAAAAGGACAACCGCCCGCGTAAGCGATTGCCGGATTTGCACGAACGGAATAGGAGCGATACGTTATGGAGATCAAGGAAATCACTGCCGATAAAAAAGCTCATTTGGATCTGCTTCTGCTCGCCGACGAGCAGGAGGACATGATCGACCGGTATCTATCCCGCGGCGACATGTTCGTGCTCTTTGATCGCGGCGTAAAGGCCGAATGCGTAGTCACAAAGGAGGCGGACGGCGTATATGAGCTCAAAAACATCGCCGTAGCGCCCGCCTTTCAGCGCAAGGGCTACGGGAAGGCGCTGATCGATTCCTTGTTTTCCCGCTATCCCGATTGCGAAAAAATGCTGGTCGGCACGGGCGACGTGCCTTCCTCGCTTGGCTTCTATCACGCGTGCGGGTTCAAGGAAGCCTACAGGGTAGAGCGCTTCTTTACGGACAATTACGATCACCCCATGTTTGAGGACGGGGTACAGCTTGTGGATATGGTGTATCTAGCGCGTTCCGGTTTGCTTGGCTAACACAGATACAGATACCGGCTTGCGCGGCCCGTATCGTAGAGCGTTTGCCCAAGCAGCGTTTCCTTGCGCTTTTCTTGGTAAAGGTCGAGATTCCCTTCCTTTTCGAATGCGCCCGCGCGTTTTTCAAGCGCCCGCAGGGACGCTTCGTAAAGGCGTCTTTCGTTTTCGCTGTAATCGATCGTTTGATAGGAAACGCCGCAGGCGTTCAGCGCGCACGCGAGCGTTGTGCGCTCGGCGCGCAGCGTTTGCGCATCGGCCGCGCTTTCCTCAAACAGGTATTGCGAATAGAAAAGGTACAGCCTGTTATGCGGCACTGCACATAGCTGCCGCAGCAGCTTTTGCAGATCGCGCACAAAATACAGGCTGTCGACGCACAGCGTGACGGTGGGCTGTAAGCGGTACGCTGCAAGATCGTCCATATCGCCATGGATATAAGAAGCCGAAGGCGAATGCAGCGCCACGTCGCCGCTATCCAACCGATCCAATCCTACGCCCGCACAGCCGCTTTGTTTTGTGAGCGCGTTTAGAATGCTGCCGCAGCCGCACCCCAAATCCAATACCGTATCCGCCGCGTCAAGGGGTATTTCCCGGAAAATAAAGTCGAGTTGCGCCTTGTCCGTCATGTTGAACAGGTACATGCGATACCCGTACGCTTCCTCGCAGAAGTCCAGATATGCACGGCTTTTTGTAAGGCGTTTGATCTTGTTGTCGAACTCGCGCTTGACCGCGTCCTCCATGCTTCCTTATCCCCTTTACGGTTATGTCTGTATTTTATACGCCGCCGCGCAAAATCGCAATCCAATAAGCAGAAAAACCGCGTTTCCTATCCGTTTCTGTCTTGCAAGGGGCGCGCTGGTAGTTTATACTAATATCTGTGGTTTAACCACCAACCAACAGAAAAAGTGAGGTAGCATATGGCAAAGTATGATGTTGTAGTCGTCGGCGCCGGGAACGCGGGTCTGTCGGCGGCGCTGCAGTCTCAGCTCGCGGGCAAAAGGACGCTGCTCATCGAGCAGCACAACCTTCCGGGCGGATGCGCAAGCTCCTTCCGCCGCGGCCGGTTTGAGATCGAACCGTCGCTCCATGAGCTTTGCGACGTAGGCCCTGTGGAGAATCCGGGCGACGTGCGCAGGATCATGGACGAATACGGCGTGAAGGTGGAATGGATCAAGGTGGGCGACTGCTTCCGCGTCATTTCCCAGTATTCCGACGGCACGCCCATGGATGTGGAAATGCCCTCGGGCGTGGAAGCGTTCATCGCCAAAATGGAGGAATACGTTCCCGGCTCCACGCCTAAGATGCAGGAGCTTTTCGAGCTCTTCGACGAGGTGCTGCGCGGCATCGCCTATATCACAGCCTCAAACGGCAACGCCGATTCCGCCGTGCTCAAGGCGGAATACCCCAACATGCTCCGCACCGGCGCGTACTCCACGCAGCGGGTATTCGACGCGCTGAAGCTTCCCAAGAAGTGTCAGGATATCCTCTCCATCTACTGGTCGTATCTGGGGGTAGACATGGAGCATTTGGCGTTTATCCATTATGCCGCCATGGTGCATAAATACGTTTCCCGCAGCGCCTATATCCCCACCTACACGTCGCATGAGATCTCGGTTGCGATGTGCGAGCGCCTGCGTGCGCTGGGAGGGGAGATATGGTTCAACTGCCGCGCGGAGAAATTCTTGTTCGAAAACGACCGCTGCGTGGGCGTAAAGACCAATATGGGGCGGATCGACTGCAAGTATGTGCTCGCCAACATCAACCCCGACATCATCTACGGCAAAATGATGCCCAAAGCACTCGTGCCGGAACGCGAGAAGAAGCTTTCCGCCGCCCGCCGCGACCGCTTTGGCGCGCGTATGTTCACCGCCTACTTCTGCATGGATGAAACTGCGGAGGCGCTTGGCATCAAGGATTATTCCATCTTCATGCCCGGCACCTCGGATTCCGCGAAGGAATACAAATCCATCCTAAACGGTATGGAAACGAATGAATACGCCATCTTCCTCTGCTACAATGTGGCAAACCCCAAGGCTTCGCCCGAGGGGACCTGCATTTGCTCCTTTACGACCTTCGGCGCGCCCAAGGACTGGAACGAATTGCCGCAGGAAGCGTATGTGGCGTTCAAAAACAAGGTCGCCGAAAAATTCCTGCACACGCTCAAGGAAAAAGCCGGCATTGACCTTGCCGGCCACATCGAGGAGATGGCGGTCGCCACGCCATGGACGTTTGCAAGGTATCTCAACACGCCCGAAGGCTGCGTATACGGCCCCGAAACCGCAGACTGGGACGGCATGATGGCCCGCATGATGATGCTCTCCAGCGATTATCCCATCAAGGGTCTGCGCCCTATCGGCGCGGCGGGTCCTAGAGGCGACGGCTACAGCGCGGCGTATATCTGCGGCCAGCTCATCGCAAGACTCGCGCTTAAGGATATGGCGACTGCGGAAGGAGGCAACAACTGATGGCACTGAACGTAAAAGTCGGCCTGATCGGGCCGTTTGACATGCTCAAATTCAAAAACATGGCGAAGGTACGCGAAAAGGCGATCCAGTCGGCAGCGCCAAAAGACGTGACCGGCGAATACGCGATCAATAAAAACGCCAAAGCCCTGCACCCGGATCGCCTCAGGCTGATCGTTAAGGAGATCATCGAGCACAAGGGCGCGGATGCCAAAACCTTCGTGTTCGCCCCGGCGGAGGGGACGACGCTTCCCATGTTCCGCGCGGGAGAGTATCTCTCTCTCAAGCTCAAAATCGGCGACAGCTTTGTTACGCGTCCCTATTCCATCTCCTCAAGCCCCGCGTGGGTGAAGGAGGGCAGGATTGCTATCACCGTGCGCGCCAATCCCGGCGGCTTCGCCGCGAACTGGATGCTTGCAAACCTCAAAACGGGCATGGAGGTCCTATCCTCCGCCGCGGAGGGACAATTCTATTACGAGCCGCTTCGAGACGCCAAGCAGGTGGTAGCGCTTGCCGGCGGCTCCGGCATTACGCCGTTTTTGTCCATGGCTTACGCCATCCGCGACGGCATAGAGGATTTTGACCTCACCATCCTCTTTGGCTCGAGAACCGCCGACAGCATCCTTTTTAAAGAGGAGCTTGACCGGATCGCCAAGGCCTGCGGCAGGGTCAAGGTCGTGCATGTGCTCTCCGACGAAACTGTGGAAGGCTTCGAGCACGGCTTTATCGACGCGGAACTCATCCAAAAATACGCCCCCGAAGGCGAGTATTCCATCTTCCTGTGCGGGCCGGAGGCGATGTACCGGTTTGCGCAGAAGGAAATCGAAAAGCTGGGGCTCCCGCGTCGGCTTGTGCGCAGAGAGATGCTCGGCGTAACCAAGAAGGTAGCGGCGCTGCCCGGCTTCCCCGCGGAGGCCGTGGGCAAGCGCTTCAACCTTACCGTGCGCCAAGGCGTCGAAGTCTACGCGCTGACCGCCAACAGCGAGGAGCCCGTGCTCGTCGCCATTGAG
>JAQVRG010000296.1 GCA_028701165.1 Eubacteriales bacterium
ACCGTGTCCGGCTCGCACACGCGCTTGATGTCCGCAAGCAGGGCGTAAAGGCATTGCTCCACCTGCGCGGTGGACACCACAAGGGAAAAGGAATCGATGCCCGTGGGGATATGTTCCACCGTTACGCCGTAGTTTTCGGTGATCTCAAGCGCCTTCCGAATCACGCCGCCCTGCTCGCTCATGCGCGTTTTGCTCACACAGATGATGGAGTAGTGCTTCTTGCCGGATATGCCGGTGATGAAGCGGCTGCGCTCCGCCTCGCTTTCCCCCTCGAAGCTTTCACGGATCATAGTGCCCGGCGCGTCGGGATCGTTGGTGTCGCGGATGTTGAGGGGGATATCCTTGCTGCGCACGGGGAACACCGTCTCCTCGTGCAGTACGGACGCGCCCATATAGGAGAGTTCGCGCAGCTCCGCAAAGGTGATGCGCTCGATGGATTTCGGGTTTTCGACGATGCGGGGATCCACCATGAGGATGCCCGGCACGTCCGTCCAGTTTTCATAGACGGAAGCGCCGACCGCCGCCGCCGCGATCGCGCCCGTGATGTCCGAGCCGCCGCGCGACATAATGCGCACGCCGCCGCCCGGCGCCGCGCCGTAAAAGCCGGGCAGCACGAGCCTGCGGTGCAGCGCGAGTGCCTTAGCGAGCGCCTCGTCCGTTTTTTCGTAGTCCACCTTGCCGTCGTAGCCGAAAAAGATGCAGTCTGTAGCGTCCACAAAGGCGTAGCCAAGATATGCCGCCATGAGCTTGGCGTTGAGGTATTCGCCGCGCGAAACCAGCTCGTCCACGCGCATGCTTTTCTTGAGTGTGGCGCGAATGGCGGCGAACTCGCTGTCAAGATCGACGTCCAGCGACAGTGCCGCCGCGATGTTCCGATAGCGTTCCTCGATCATGCCCAGCACGTTTTCGCAGTTGACGCCGTATACAAGATGCGCGTGACACAGGTAGAGAAGGTCCGTGATCTTGTTGTCGTCGGCAAAGCGCTTGCCGGGTGCGGAAACGACGACGATGCGGCGGTTTTTGTCCGCCGTGATGATCGCCTTGACCTTTTGGAACTGTGCGGCGTCTGCAAGCGACGAGCCGCCGAACTTGGCCACCTTGATGTTGCTCATATCCTTCATTCCGCGATCCGCGCGAAGAAATCCGCGCCCTCCTTATGTATCTGTGCGGCGGAAATCGGCTCGCTTACATATTGCGCGCCGTCCTTTCGCACGTAATATCTATAGGGCGCTGTGGCGCATACCGCCGCCTCCGCGGTGGAAAACGGCGCTTGTATAAGACCCTGCGCGATATCCAGTATATCCTGCACGACGGCGACGCCCGTAGGCTCGCGCCCCGCGCCCTGCCCGATCATGGTGAGTTCGCCCAAATGCTTGCCCGTAAGCGTGATCATGTTGCCGCAGCCGCGTATGGTAGCCGCGGCGCTGTCGCCGGGCACAAAAACGGGCTCCACTTGCGCGCATACCCCTTCGTCGGCGCGGCTGGCATAGAACATCAGCCTGCATACGCGGCCAAGGTTTTTGCAGTACGCGATATCCTCCTTCGTAATATGCCGTATGCCCGCGGTCGGGATGGACGCGGCGGGAACATACGCGTCAAAGGCAAGGCTTGCGGAGAGGGCGCATTTGCGCTGCGTGTCCAGCGCGTCGATATCGGCGCTCGGGTCGCGCTCGGCATAACCAAGGCGCTGCGCCTCGGAGAGCATCTCGTCAAAATCGCCGTTCTGCGTATACATGCCGTCGAGTATGAAGTTCGTGGTGCCGTTGATGACGCCTTGTATGGAGAGTATGTCGTCGCAGCGCTTGGCGCGCGCGAGGTTATAAAGCCACGGAATGCCGCCGCCCGCCGCCGCCGTATAGCGAAACTGCACGCCGTTTTGCGCCGCAGCTTCGTGCAGTTCCCGGTAGTGCGCGCTGACGAGCAGCTTGTTGGAGGTCACCACATGCTTATGCGCGTTGAGCGCTGCGAGCACAAAGCCGAAAGCGGGCTCGTCGCCGCCCATGGTTTCCACCACCAGATCGATGGAGGGATCGTCTAAGATCGTCTGAAACGCGGCGGTTTGAAGCTTCTCCAAACCCGGCAGCGCGCGGCAGTCGAGTATCCGCTTGACCGAAAGCCCCAAATCCCTTTCCACGATGGCGTTATAAACGCCGCCTCCCACAGTGCCCATTCCCAACAATCCGATGTTCATAACCGCTCCTTAAAAACTTTCTGTGTCTTTCATACAAAAACACTTGTATTCGATTGAAAAACAATGTATCATAGTCAGAGCCGAAAAGCAAGAAGAAAAATTACGAAGGAGAAAAGCATGGATACCAGGCATAGCACGCAAGGCATGCAAAACGCGCAGGGCAACTATTTAATTGTGGACAGACGCATTTTGCCGGATTATTATGGTAAAGTGGTAGAGGCGTGCGAGCTCCTTCGCGGCGGCCGCGTGCGGGACGTGAGCGAGGCGGTGCGCGTCGTGGGCATATCGCGCAGCACCTATTATAAATATAAGGATTACGTTTTTGCGCCGGGCGAGGACACACTGTGCAAAAAGGCGGTCATTTCCGTGATGCTAAGCCACGAGCCGGGGATTTTGAGCGAGCTTTTGCGCCTGCTTTCCCGCGTAGGCGCCAATATACTCACCATCACGCAGACCCTGCCCGTGCACGAGCAGGCCAACGTCGTCATCACCTTGGATA
>JAQVRG010000297.1 GCA_028701165.1 Eubacteriales bacterium
AGGAGCGCGCGCTCCTTCATAAGCGCGTCCTCCTCGTCCGCCTGCAACGCCGCCGCTTCGATCTCCTTGATCTGATAGCGCAAAAGCTCCGTTTCCCGCGCGCGTTCCTCCTCGCTCATGGAGCCTATCTTGTTCTGGGAAAGCAGCGCATGGTACGCAGCCGCCGCTTCAGCCGTCGCCGCCTTGATCGGCGCCATTTTCTCCGTCGTCGCACAGGCGTCCAAAAAGCCTATATGCGTCAGCGGATTCAAAAGCGCTTGATGCTCGTGCTACCCATGGATATCCACCAGCCGGTCCGTGGTGGATTTGAGAAGCGAAAGCGTCACCAGCGTCCCGTTGATGCGGCACACGTTTTTCCCGTTCTGCGAAAGCTCGCGCGAAACGATCAGTTCGTCCTCCGCTTCGATCCCGCTTTCTTCCAGTACGGTCAGTATCCGCGCGTCGTCGATGTCGGTAAAAACCGCCTCTACCTTTGCTTTTTCTGCATCATGCTTGATAAGCTCGCGGCTCGCGCGTTCCCCCAGCGCCAAATTTACCGCGTCTATAACGATGGATTTCCCCGCGCCGGTCTCGCCTGTCAAAACATTCAGGCCGGACGTAAATTCCAAGTCCAGCCCGTCTATCAACGCCACGTTTTGTATGCACAGCCTTTGCAGCATAACGCTTCTCCTAATGTTTGGCCATTGCCCTGAATTTTTCGATGAGGGTTTGCATGTCCGCACCCTCGCTGACGGCGATAAAGATCGTGTTATCCCCCGCGATCGTGCCCACGATATCCTTCCATTTTAGGGAATCGATCGCTTCGCTCGCCGCGTTGGCAGTACCGGTCATGGTTTTGATCACGATAAGGTTGCCGGTAGAATGGATGGAGACCACCGCATGTGCAAATATGCTGTTGAAGCGTTCCTGCAAGCCGTTTTCCGCGGTATCCACCGTTGCATATTTATAATTGCCGTCGGAAGCGAGCACCTTGATCAGCCGCAGCTCCTTAAAATCTCTGGAAAGGGTTGCCTGCGTTACATTCATCCCGTGTGCGCGCAGACGCGCCGCGAGATCCTCCTGCGTTTCAACATCCTCGTGTGCGATAATATCCAGTATCATGGATTGTCTCACCGATTTCATGCAAACCTCCCCTTTAGGCAAGCTTATCGTGAATGAGCGCGTACAGATTCCGCCTGCGCACGCGTACAAACCTTACCACGCGTTCTCCGCGAACGATCGTTACCATATCTCCCGGCAAAACCTCGCATACATGCACGCCGTCTACGGCAAGATGCGTGTTTCCGTCCACATGCAGCTGTATCTTGGAGGAAGCCGGCGTAATGATGGGGCGAAACGCCAGCGAATGCGGGCAGATCGGCGTAATGACGGACGCCTCCAGCCCCGGCGCGACAACGGGGCCGCCGGCGGATATGGCATAACCCGTAGCGCCTGTGGGCGTGCTTACGATCACACCGTCGCAGAATACGTCCCCCGCATCCGTATCGTCAATGGTGACGCTCACCTTTACAACGCCAGAAAAGCTTTCCTTATACAAAAGCACGTCGTTGATGCAGGAATACTCCCGCTCGCCGTTTACTACGCATTGGAGCATCATGCACGGATCAACAGTATAAGCGCCCGCCAACAGCGCGTCCAAAACCTCGTCGAACGCATCGAGCCCTACGTCGCTCAAAAATCCCACGCGCCCCAAATTAACGCCGCAAAGCGGTATGTCCCGCCGCACAGCCTCGGACGCCGCGCGCAAAATCGTACCGTCGCCGCCAAAGGCAAAAAGAATATCCGGCTCGTTCTTAGAAAAATCAGGCAGCGAAAGCAAGCCCTTCAGCTCTTCCGTAACAGCGCATAAAAAGCCCCGTTCCGCAGCGCGCTTCGTCGCCTTGCGCACAGCCTGCACCAATTCCGTTCTTTCCGGGTTCGCTACAAATCCAAGACATGGTTTCGTCATAGGGAAGCAACTCCTTCCTGCGCCCTTATTCTATTATATTTGCTATGTATATTTCAAGAATAATTCAATAAATATACATAGGAACCGTATCATTCCGCCTTGTCCAAGGCTTCGTGCGCAAGCGCCGCCACCGTTTGCGGTTCGTCGGCGCAGGCGGTATCGTCCCCGCTCTTTTGTAGTATGAGCAAAAATTCTATATTGCCCTTTGGCCCTTTGATGGGCGAATAATCGATATGCCGCACGGCAAAGCCGGTCGCTTTTGCAAATTCCACCGCGCCGCTTAACACCTGCGCATGCACGCGAATATCCCGCACAACGCCGTTTTTACCGACGTTTTCGCGTCCCGCTTCAAACTGCGGTTTCACCAGCACCACCGCGTATGCCCCGTCGCAAAGGCAAGCATACAGCGGCGGCAGTATCAATCGTATAGAAATAAAGGAAACGTCAACGGACGCAAAGCGCGGCGTCTGCGAAAACCAATCCGGCGAAAGCGATCGGGCGTTCGTTCTTTCCATCACCACCACGCGCGGATCGTTTCGCAGCTTCCAATCCAACTGCCCGTATCCCACGTCGATGGCGTACACCTGTTTTGCGCCGTGCTGGAGCATGCAGTCCGTAAAGCCCCCCGTTGACGCGCCGATATCCAGCGCAACGGCGTTGGCAAGGGTAAGTCCATATTTCTCCATCGCTTTTTGCAGCTTCAAGCCGCCGCGGCTTACAAAGGGATTG
>JAQVRG010000298.1 GCA_028701165.1 Eubacteriales bacterium
ATCGCAGACGCCATCGCCTATGAGGTTTTTATCCAGCATGTCGATAAGCTTGTAGGGCATGGTTGTGTTCTTCTTTTTCGCCACGTCCGACACATAGATGTCAAGCTGATACATATGCGCGGTGGACTCTGGAATGGTGGCAATGGCAATGGGCATGATAGCCGCGACGGCTGTCCACGACACACGCGGGAAAGAGAAGGCCGGGATCGCGAAGACGGAACCGTCGCCCAGCTTCCAAAGCGAGCCTGCCAAAACAGCGTCGGGCATGGTGCGAAAGAGACTGATTCCGCCGATAAAGTAGATAAAGCCCGCGGCTATACAGCCGGTCAAAGCGCCCAAAAGCAGCGGAAGCTGACCGAGAAAGCCCTTGAGGTATTTCGAATAGAATATGGTGGAAAGCAGCGTAATCATGGATACGACGATCCAGCAGGAGGCGTCCGCCGTGGCTTCGGTCACGTTGGGTACAGCATCGCTAAGCGCGTTGCCGGCAAGCGTCAGGCCGATAATCATCGCGATGGGACCGGTGATGGACGCGGGCAGTATTTTTTCCACCGCGCCGCGACCCGAAATGCGCACCAGCAAACCAGCCGCGACAGATACAAAGCCGGAAAGGATGATGCCGAACTGCGCGTACTGAATGGCTTCTACCGGGAGAATACCGTCTACCTTCACAAAGCCTTCCGCGGCGCACATGCTGGAAATGGCCGTGAGATAGGCAAAGCTGGATCCATAATACAGAGGGATCTTCCTGCCCGTGATAAGGACGAAGCACAGCGTAGCAAGCCCGCTTGCAAAAATCGTGGTGGAGACCTGAAAGCCGGTAATCAGCGCGACGGTGACGGTAGCGGGGAACATGACGATGACCTGCTGAATCGCGTACAGCAACAGCCGCCAAGCGGTAGGCCGTTCCTGCGGCAAATAGCCTGCGTCGATTTCGTTTTTCATAATGGCATACTCTCTTTCTATGTGTATTGTAAGCGGTGTTCTCCATGGACGGAAAAAGGATGGAGCGGGATTATTTGCCAATCCCGTCCGCGCTGTTGTTCCGAAAGCGCGCAAGGAAGGCGCGCGTTTCCTTCTGCTGCGGCGCTTCAAACAGCGCCTGCGGCGTACCCTGTTCACATATCACGCCTTCGTTCATATACACGACGCGGCTGGAAACGTCGCGGGCAAACGCCATTTCATGCGTCACCACAAGCATGGTCATGCCGCTTCCGGCAAGCGTGTGCATGACGGAGAGCACCTCGCCGACCATTTCGGGATCCAGCGCCGAGGTTGGCTCGTCAAACAGAAGTATTTCCGGTTCCATGGACAGCGCCCGCGCAATCGCGGCGCGCTGCTTCTGCCCGCCGGATATTTGACGCGGCTTGGCGTTGATATAGGGGCGCATACCCACCGCCTCCAAATGCCGCAGCGCGTTGTCGCGCGCGTCCTCCTTGCTCTTTTTCTGTACCTTGACCTGCCCGACGATACAGTTTTCTAAAACCGTCATATTGGAAAACAGATTGAAGGATTGAAACACCATCCCCACGCGTGCGCGATACGCGGGGGCGTTAAACCTCGCGGCGGCGACGTCGTTTCCGTGATACAGTATTTCGCCAGAGCTTGGCGTTTCCAAAAGGTTGATGCACCGAAGCAACGTGGACTTTCCCGAGCCCGACGCGCCAATGATGCTGATGACGTCGCCTCTGCCCACGGCGAAATCGATGTCTCGCAGCACAAGATTTGATCCAAAGGCTTTGGAAAGATGCTTGATCGAAAGTATCGTCTCGCTCATTTTCCCCACGCGTCCTTTCTTTCAAGATTCCGTTCCGCCACGTCCTCGGGGCGCTTGGGATAATTGTACGTTCCGGCGGTCATAGTGAGCGCGTCGGTTTGCACAAGCTCATAGCTCTCCGCGCCGTCCATGCGCTTTTCGATCCAGCGCAAAATAAAGGAAGCGATCAGCGTCATGGAAAGATAGCCGATCATCTCGATGGCGGCGGAGGGGAAATACTTGAACGTAGCGCCTACAACGGAACGGTGGGTAGCAAAAAATTCCGTAAAACCGATGATAAACATTACCGAGGTATCCTTTACGTTGATAATAAAGTTGTTGCCGATCTGCGGCATGATATTGCGAAGCGCCTGCGGGAGCACGACGCTCGTCATGGTTTGCACATGGTTCATGCCAATCGCCTTTGCGCCCTCGGTCTGCCCCGGATCGATGGAGATGATGCCGCCTCGGACGGATTCTGCCATGTAAGCGCCCGTGTTGATGGACACCACAAGCACCGCCGCGAGCCATATGCCCGCCGTCCCGGAAAATTGCACGGCGTTATCGGTGAAATACGGCAGACCGTAGAAAATAAATACCGCCTGCAGCACCATCGGCGTTCCGCGGAACACCTCCACATACAGACGCACGATCACGCGTATCAGCTTTAGAAAAAAGCGCTTGACGAACGGATCCTTCTTTGAACATGGTATGGTCTGCAAGACGCCGCAGATAAACCCGATCAAACAGCCTATCAGCGTCGCCGTCACCGCAAGGATCAGGGTTTTTCCCATACCCGAGAGATACGTATCGGCATATTTAACCCAAAGCGCCGCTATGTCGCCGCATAACTCAAACAACTTTGCCATAGATCCTACTCCTTGTGAAAAACGTGTGCGAGACGGGAGAAAC
>JAQVRG010000299.1 GCA_028701165.1 Eubacteriales bacterium
TTCTTTCGATTGCTTCGCGCATGATTGCCGAAAAGCCTGCGGGCTTCTATGTCATGGCCTGCTTCGACATCGATAAGTTTCGGGTTGTAAACGACCGCTACGGAAGCGAAAAAGGCGATGCGGTGCTGCGCTTCATAGCGGGCGTTTTTCAAAAGGGCTTTGAAGCGGCGGGCGGCATCTGCTGCCGCGTCATGGCGGATCAGTTCGCCGTGCTGTACCCAAAAAGCTTTTTGGAATCCGAGACGCTTGCGCACATGCGGCGGGAGGCCGCCGCCTTTGACGGCACCATTCCGCCGATCACGTTCAGCATCGGCCGGTATATCGTTACGGATAAAACCCTGCCCGTCAGCGCCATGTATGACCGCGCGGCCTTAGCGGAGGCTTCCGTCAAGGATTGCTTCGACGTGTCCATCGCGCAGTATGACGAATCCATGCGCGAGGAACTGCTGCTTGAGCAGCAGATCATCAACGAGATGCAGGGCGCGCTTGCGGACGGACAGTTCGAGGTTTGGCTCCAGCCGCAGTACAACCACGCAAGCGGCGCGATCATCGGCGCGGAAGCGCTTGTGCGCTGGCGGCATCCGCAAAAGGGCGTGCTTCTGCCGCGCGAGTTTTTGCCGCTGTTCGAGCGCAACGGCTTTGTCTATGAGATGGATAAATTCGTGTGGGAACGCGTGTGCTCGCTGCTTCGCGGATGGCTCGACAGCGGCGTGGAGCCGCCGCCCATCTCTGTCAACATATCCGGCTATGACGCGTATCGCCCGGACTTTTTTGAAACGATCACGGCGATTGTGGAGAAATACCGTGTGCCCGTTGCGTTTTTGCGCCTTGAGATCACGGAATCCGCCTTTGCTGATTTTACCGACGACATCATCCTTATCGTATCCAGACTCACAGACTACGGCTTTACCGTGGAGATCGACGATTTCGGCGGCGGCTATTCCTCCTTGAGCATACTCAAGGACGTGCCGGCGAGCATGCTGAAGCTGGACATGCGGCTGCTTGCCAACACCGGCAATACGCAGCGCGGCGGCAACATACTCGAATCCGTCGTGCGCATGACCAAATGGCTCGGCCTTCCCGTGATCGCCGAAGGGGTGGAAACGCGGGAGCAGGCGAGCTTTTTGAAGTCCATCGGCTGCAATTATGTGCAGGGCTATCTTTACGCGCGTCCCATGCCGAGCAGCGATTTTGAGGCGCAGCTTGCCCGTGCCGGCAGGGAAAAGACCATGCCCGTCATAGAAGCGCTGGAAACGCTGGACAACGACGCCTTTTGGGACCCCGCCTCCATGGAAACGCTGATCTTTAACAGCTATGTGGGCGGCGCGTGTATCTTTGCCTATGACGGCGAAAAAACGGAGCTTTTGCGCGCCAACGAAAAATACGCCGAGATCCTATTCGGCTCCGGCGCGTCCATGGAACGCGCGCTCACTACCGAGGTGCGCGACTATATGGAAGAGAGCGATAAGCTGCGCATGCACGAGGCCATACAGCACGCGATCGAAACGGGCGGGGAATCCGCTTGCGAGCTGTGCCTGAACGACCTGACCGCGGGGCGGGAACGCACCTACATCCGCATTGCGCTTCGCGTGCTGGCGCGGGCCGGTGTGGAGGTGCTGCTTTACGGGTCCGTAATCGACATTACGGCGCAGCGCGTCGCGGAGCAAAGGCAGCGCGAGGCGTTCGCACAGCTGCGCATCATCATGGAAAACGTCAACGGCGGCGTGTCCGCCGTGACCGTCGACGACGACGGCAAGATCAACTATATTTTTGCCAATGAGCAATATTACAGCATGTTCGGCTATACGCGCGAGCAGTACGCGCAGGAGGTACAAGACGCCTTTAAGCTTGTGCACCCGGAGGACAGGGAGCGTACCCTTTCCACCGTGCGGCGCGTTATGCGCCTGCGGCAGCCCGCCGTATATGAGTATCGCTGCAACAAGCGGGACGGTACAACGGTGCATGTGCGCTGCAACGCCTCCGTCACGTCGCTGGAAGGCGTGAAGGGCGACGTGCTCCTGTCCGTCACCACGGACATCACGCCGCTTGTTAAGGCGGAGGAACGGCTGCACGAGACTACAAACCGCCTGCAGGCGATCATGGATAACATCAATGGCGGCGTCACGGCGGTCGTGATCCAAAACGGCAAGCCGATGTTCCTGTTTGCAAACGATCAGTATTTCGCGCAGCTTGGCTACACCAAGGAGCAGTATATGGCCGAGGTGCCCGTAGCCTTTGATCCGGTATATCCGGAGGATCGGGAGATGGTCGCCGCGATCACGCTGCAAGCGAGTGAAACGCGCGAGCCGTTTTCCTGCACCTACCGCGTGTTTCGCCGGGACGGCAGCCTCGCGTGGATGCAAAGCAACATATCCATCGCGCGCTTCCCGGATATCGAGGAGCCTGTGCAGCTTGCGGTGGCCAACGACGTTACCGCACAAAAGGAGGCCGAGGAACGGCTGATCGAGGCGACGACGGAGCTTCACAGGCTTAACGAACAGCGAAAGCGGATATTGGAGAATTTGCCCTGCGGCGCGGGCGTTTACGAATACACGCCGGAAGGCTTGCGCGTCGTTTACCTCAACGAGCGCTATCGGGAACTGGTCAATCGAAGCGTGGAAGAGCTTAGCCCCCTGCCCGTATTGGACGTTGTGCATCCGGACGAC
>JAQVRG010000026.1 GCA_028701165.1 Eubacteriales bacterium
CGCCGCTTCAGGCGACGTGGCGAACAAGGCGAAGTATGCGGACACGGGCATTGTGTATTTGACGCAGAAGATGGCGTCGCTGATGGCGCCCGCGAAGCCCATATTCAAATGCAAGCTGGCGGGCGGCGCGCATATGTTCAACTATTCCAACGCCGCTATGAAAAACGACCTTTTAAACGTGGGAGCCCGCAACGTGCAGGTATGCAAGGAAGTGCTCAAGGCTATGCGCATTCCCATCATCGCGGAGGATACGCTGGGCACCTACGGGCGCACCATCATCTTCGATCCGGAAACGGAAACGCTGCTGATCAAGACCGCCGGACAGGGCGAGAAAACGATATAGGATACGGACGCGAGCGCGCAGGCTTATGATACGCAGAAAGGATATGTCATGCTAAGGGTAATGGTCGTGGACGACGCTTTGTATATGCGCGTCACCTACCGGAATATGCTTGAGGGCAGCGAGGCCGAGATCGTGGCGGAGGCGGAAAACGGCGAGCAGGCCGTCGCCATGTATGAGGAAGCAAAGCCGGATGTGGTGCTGCTGGATCTTACCATGCCCGGCATGAGCGGACAGGAAGCGCTGCGGCAGATTATGCAGCTGGACCCAAGCGCAAAGGTGGTCGTGGTTTCCGCCATGGGGCAGGAGACCTTTATTCGGGAATGCTTGCAGCTTGGCGCCAAGTCGTTTATGATTAAGCCTTTTAAGGAAAAGGCGCTGCTGAACGTTTTGGGTTTATAAGAGGGGGAAACGGACGTGCCGATCGATACGAATATGCAGATCAGCGCCGCCGCGCGAAACGCGGCGCAGGCATATGCGGCGCAGGCGACGCGCAGCGCGGAAAGCGGCGGCCTGTTTTCCGATATGCTGCAAACGCAGATGACCGGTACGGCCGCGCAGGGTCTTAGCGATACCGCCGTTTCGGCGGAGGATAAGGGCATGGCTATGCTTTTACCGCTGCTGATCGGCAGTCTTTGCAGCGGCTCCTCCGCAACGTCGGGCGCCATGCTCTCGCTTGTGACGCTGCTGCAAAACAAATACAAGAGCGGCTCCAACCTGCAATACAGCGAGATCGGGAGCGTCATGCCGTGGGTGCAGCGCCCGGGTGATACCGCGCAGTCGCAGCAGGCGGAGCAAACGCAGACGGCCGCGCCCAAGGCGGCTGAAGCGCAGGACAACAGCGCGGAAAAAAGCGCGCGCTTTGCCGCGGCCGAGAGGATCATTTCGAACGTGGGCAATCGCAGCGCCGCACTTTATCGCGCGGTGGTGGATCAATTCAATGTGGAGAATAACGCGCGCTATCAACCGCGTGACGGCAGCACTTACTGCAATATCTTTCAATGGGATGTGACGAAGGCCATGGGCGCCGAGATTCCACACCATACGAACGCCAATACCGGCGCGCCCACTACGAAGGACGATCCGGACGTGCGCTACATGAACGCCAACCGTATTTCGGATTGGCTCAACAGCCTCGGCGAAAAATACGGCTGGTACGAGGTTTCGGCGGAGCAGGCGCAAAGGCTCGCCAACCAAGGCCACCCCGCCGTGACCATTTGGAAGAATAACAGCGGCGGTCATGGGCATTGCCAAGTGGTCGTTCCCTCCGAGGACGGAACCTACGATCCCGTCAAGGGCGTGGCGATCGCGCAGGCGGGCAGGCGTTTATTCAACAACGCGTACATCACCAACGTATATAGCGCCTCCCTTCCCGAAGTACAGTACTTCGCGCACGCGTAAGAATAAAAAGTCTGAAAAGAATCCGCGCGCCGCACTAAAGTGCGCGGCGATTGTGTCGATAAGGTAGGTAGCGGGAGACGGTGAAGGAATACCGTAGCGGCCCGTCGCAGAAAAAACCGCGAACAGGCGCATGGAAGCGCCGGCTAAGGAGAAAACAATGGCAAATTCAATCGATTCTTTAACATCCAACCGTCTTACAAGCCTGTACTCGGGCTTGGATACCGACGCGCTGGTCAAAAACGCCGTGGCGACCGATCAGGCAAAGATCGACAAGATGTTTCAGGCGAAGGAAAAGGCGACTTGGCGTTTGGAAGCCTATAACGAGATATATAAGGAAGCCAACGCCATGCGTTCGGATTATTTGAGCGTGCTTGGCTCTAACAGCATGACGAGCGCGTCTACCTATAACGTGTTCAAGACGACGCTGGCGGAAAACGACGCCGTTTCCATCACGGCGGGCGCGTCGGCGCTGCCGACCTCGTTCAATATCTTGAGCACGACCGCCGCGACGGCGGGCAGCGCGAACGCGCGGGCGGTCACGGGCAACACCCGGGCGTGGGGACAGAACGCGATCACCGTTCCGGAAGGAACGAACCTTATGGATATGAAGGTAGAGGATCTGCGTGAAGCGTTTGGTTTGGCGGAGGGCGAGGATCTCGAATTCGCCGTAAACGGGGAAACACCGACGCTGAAATTCGACGGCGAAGCGACGTTGGGCGACATCCAAAGCGCGCTTGCCGAAAAGGGCATTTCTCTCACGGCATCGACGAACCCCGGTGAAGATGGAAAAACCAACGTATCCTTCACTTTTGACGCGGGAAACACCAATAAGATGACGCTTACAAACGTGACCGGCAAAGCCTTTGGCGACGGCGGCTTCTTCGGTGTAAGCGAGGGCGCGCATACGGCGGAGATCACGCGCGACGATACGATCCTTGACGCGATGCGCAAGCGGGCTGTCACGCCGGAGCAGATCGGCGCGCTCGACGCACAGATCGCGGCGTTTACGGCGGACGGCGTGACCCTCAACGGCAAAAACTTCACGTTCGATCCGGAAAAAACGACGCTTCGCTCCATGATGAACACCATCAATACGGATACGGATGCGGATGTTACCTTCAATTTCAGCGAGCTGAGCAATTCCTTCTCCGTCACCAACAACAAAACGGGCGCCGCAAACGCGCTTGAAGTCGAGGGCTTAGAGGCGTTCGGCCTTAGCGATGCGACCATCAGCGGCACCGACGCTTCCATGACGGTTATGGCAAACGGCGTTCAAAGCACGGTCAGTAGCGATTCCAACACCATTACCAAGGACGGTATTACCTTCGAGATCAAGGGCAACTATGACGCGGCTGGCGGCGCGGGTCTCGCGGCTACCGTAGCGCGCGATACCCAGCCCACCGTGGACGCCATGAAGAAGTTCGTGGAGAGCTATAACAGCCTGATCGAGAAGCTCAACAAATATTATACCGAGGACGTCAACAGCAAGTACCCGCCGCTGACGGACGAGCAGCGCGAGGAATTGAGCGAGGACGAGGCGAAGAAATGGGACGAAAAGGCCAAGAGCGGCATCCTTCACAACGATTCCGCCATCGGGAATCTTCTTACCAGCCTGCGTTCGCAGCTTCTGGTCAAGAACGAGGAGACCGGCCTTAGCATGATGGATCTTGGTATCAGCACGACAAGCTGGAGCGCGGACGATTGGAAAACAAGCCAAGGCAAGCTGGTGCTGGATGAAAAGAAGCTTGAAAGCATGCTTCAAGCCGATCCGATGGCGGTGCAGAAGACTATGAACGCCGTGGATACGACGGGCGTCGCTTCCACCGTGCCCAACGCCTCCAAGGACGGCTTCTTCACACGCGTTTCCAACATCATGAAGGACTTTTCCTCCACGATGCGCGGCAGCGTGATCTCGGATACCACCAAGAAGATCAGCGATTATACGGACGATATGGACGAGCTTCTCTCCAAGCTCTATGACAAGCAGGAGAGCTATTACTTGAAATATGCGCAGATGGAAAAGCTGCTTTCCCAGCTGCAATCCCAAAGCGAATGGCTTGGTTCCCAAATGAGCATCGCCTGATACGGTGAGGAGGACTAAATTATGTACATGAGCGCATACGCGACGGCTAACGCCCTGCAGCGTTATCAGAACGACAACGTCATGATGGCGCGTCCGATCGAACTTACCATCATGTTGTACGAGGGGCTTATCAAAAAGCTCAAGCTTGCGAAAATCTGTACGGAGGACCGCGATTACGAGAAAGCGAACAAGTATTTCATCGGCGCACAGGATATCATCGATGAACTGCTGCACAGCTTGGATCTTCGGTATGAGGTTTCCGCGAGTCTGATGAAGCTGTATGATTTTATGCTTTGGCAGACCGCGCAGGCGAATATGACAAAGGACGTCAATCTTGTCGATCCGGTGCTTACCATCGCGGAGGAGCTGCGTGACGCATGGCAGGCGATCCGCAACGAATGCGGCCACAGCTACGCCATAGAAGAATAAACCGGAGCGATGGAGGACGAAATGACGCTGCTGTATCAGGAGAAGGCGGGGATGCTGCTTTCGATCTATGAGATTACACTGGATCTGGATCGGTTTGTCTCTACCCATACGGATACGGATGAGATTCTCCAGAAGATGCAGCAGACCTTCAACGCGCGAAAGGAAAAGATCGAAGAGGTCACCCTGCTTGACGAGCAGATACGCTCCCTCCAGCAAACGGGCTATTTGGACAAGCCGGAGGGCGAGGAGGCTGTGCGCCAAAGCCGGGAGACCATCGGCGCGGTGCTTCGCAATATTTCGGCGCTCGATGAGAAGATCGAAAAGAAGATCCTCGATATGCGGGAAGCCGCCGCCGGCGGGATGCGGGAAATGAGAAAAACGCACAAGGGCTTGGAGGCTTACTATTCAACACAGGAGGAGGACGAAAAGGGTTGGCGTATCGACGCACTGAAGTAGGGGTGCGCAGATGAAAATCAATCAAATTCGACAGGGAACGACAGAAAACGCAGCACGGCTTGCAACAGGGCAGGCTGTGCATAACGAGGTTGAGTCGGTTTCCTTTGCGCAGCATTTAACGGCAATGAGCGAAGCGCATTATCAGGCATATTTCGAAGGCTTGGTCGGCGAGATCATCAAACAGGGCGAGGTGCTTTCCAAGCGTGCCGATATCCGCGAATTCATCAAATACCGCGAGATGATACGCGCGCTGCTCAACGAGGCGGTCAGCAACGGCTTTGCCTTTCACAAATTCAGAAAGTATGACGCGCGGGGCCGCGCGAAAACCTTCGCGCTGATCGAGAAGATCAACGCGAAGCTGGAGGAGATCATGAACAGCCTCTTGGCCGACGAGGCCAATCATATTCAGATGCTGCGGAATATAGACGATATTCGGGGTCTTTTGGTAGACCTGCTCATGTAAGATGCGGCTATGCCGCTTGAAAGGATGAAGCCCGCTATGGACAACGCAATCGCACTCAGCAACGGACAGCTCGCCAACGCGAGTCCCGGGGACACGATGCAGGATCTCTTTCTTGTGTTTACGATCGACACGAAGGATTACGCGATCGAAATACGCTATGTGATCGAGATCATCGAGATCACGCCGATCACCAACGTTCCGTTTTTGCCGGACTGCGTCAAGGGAATCATCAACCTGCGCGGTACGATCATCCCGATCATGGACGTACGGCTGCGCTTTGGCTTACCGGAACAGGCTTATACGGACAAAACCTGCATTATCGTCGTCAACCAAGGCAATATGTCGCTTGGGCTTATCGTAGACGCCGTGCAGGAGGTGACCACCATCAACAGCGAGCAGCGCCTCGCGCCTCCGAGCATCAATAGCGGCGAAACCAATTATATCCAGGGCGTGTGCAACAGCGCGGAAAGCATCCGCCTGCTGCTGGACTGTGAAAAGCTGATGGAGATCCCCGGTAAGGATCGCGGATGAAGACGACCGACAAGGAATTTGAAAAGCTGCGCGATTATATGTATGATAGGTTTGGCATCAACCTATCGCAAAAACGCGTCTTGATAGAAGGCCGTTTAAGCTCCATGCTTGTGCAGCGCGGTTATAAGGATTTCACAAGCTACATCGACGATCTGATGAAGGATAAAACCGGACAGGAGGCGTCGCTTCTCGTATCCAAGCTGACGACGAATTTCACCTACTTTCTTCGGGAAGCGGGTCATTATGATTTCATGCGCGATAACGTCATCAAGCCCATGATGGAGAAAAACGCGCGCCAGCAGCTTCGCATATGGAGCGCGGCGAGCTCATCGGGCGAGGAGCCTTATTCCATCGCTATGACGGCGGCCGATTGCTTGGGCTTTAACAGGAACATACAGGTGAGCATTCAGGCCTCCGACATATCCGAGCATGTGCTCAAGCTCGCGCGCGAGGGCGTTTACGCGCCGGATCGTGTGGCGCAGATACCCCCTTCGTGGCTCACAAAGTACTTTTCGAAGACAAAAGATGGAAATTTTGCGGTAAAATCCGATATAAAACGCATGATAACCTATCAATATTTCAACTTAAATGATACAATTAGATGGGGACAGCGGATATATGATGTGGTATTCTGCCGCAATGTTATGATATACTTTGATAAACCGACGCGGCAGGCGCTTATCAAGCGATTATACGACGCGCTGACGCCGGGCGGTTATCTGCTCATCGGCATGAGCGAATCGTTGATCAATCTGACAACAGATTTCATATATATTCAACCCTCGATCTACCAACGGCCTGCTGAAAAGGCGAGCAGGCAAGAAACACATTTGTAAGGAGAGACAACAGATATGAAAAGGGTGCTGATCGTTGACGACGCTGCGTTTATGCGCATCTCCATCCGCAACATTCTCACCAAGAACGGGTATGAGATTGCGGGTGAAGCCGGCAACGGCGCGGAGGCTGTGCAGAAATATACGGAGCTTCATCCCGACATCGTGACGATGGATATCACGATGCCCGAGGTGAACGGTATCGACGCGCTCAAGCAGATTCGCGGCATGAACAAGGACGCCGTCATCATTATGGTTTCCGCTCTTGGGCAGGAGGCTATGGTGCGGGACGCCGTGCTTGCCGGCGCGAAGGGATTCGTGGTAAAGCCCTTTAAGGAGGAAACGATTATCGCGGCATTGTCCAAGCTGTAGGACGCGCCGCGAGGATGATGGGAGAATAGCCAACATGCCGCAAAGCAAGGCGTATTTGGACGGCGACTACATTCGTTCCCTCTGCGAGATATGCAATGAGGACAACGAGTTGCTGGCTTTTGCGCGTTTGGAGAAGATCGAGGAAGAAATATACGAGTTTGAAGTAACGGGCGGCGCAAATCTGCGCACGGCATTTTTCGATACGCCTGTCAAAATCAACGTTTTAAACAGACGCAAGGGCTTTAAGGTGCTCGCTGGCAACATTCGCATGGCGAGCAGGCATGTCTTTCGCATTTTCATTTCCGGTATACTGGCCGCCGAGGAGCACCGCGGCTTTGTGCGCGTGCAGACGATGGAGCGGGCGACCATATACGACATTCAGGACGATTGGATGCTGCAGCTCATCCTAAACAATACCATCACGCCATGGAGCGGGGATACGCCGAGCAAACATTCGCAGATTTTGCTGCTGGATATCAGCATCAGCGGCTGCCGCTTTTGCAGCGATGAGAAGTGGAACGTGCACGATCGCATCGTGCTGCACGTTCTGCTGCGCGGCATTTGGATATCGCAGGCCGCGTCCATCGTGCGCGTGGACAAGCGCGGCGACATGTATTATTACGGTTGCAGCTTTTTCAACTATGAAAAGGTGAAAAATTCGGATGACCTCGCCAAGGCCATCTTTGGCTTGCAGTACGATCAGCGGAGCAGGATGAAATGATCCGCCGCGCGCAGGCCGTTTATACGTCAGAGTACGGGAGGGTTTTATCATGTCCAGAGTTATGATCGTTGACGATGCCGCGTTTATGCGGATTACCATACGCAATATGCTGCTAAAAAACGGGTTTGAGGTCGTTGCGGAGGCGGAAAACGGCGAGGACGCCATTCAAAAATTCAGCGTCATGCGACCCGATATTATCACGATGGATATCACCATGCCCGTCATGGATGGCATAACGGCGTTAAAGGAGATTAAAAAGCTGAATAGCAACGCCAAGGTGGTCATGGTTTCCGCGCTTGGGCAGGAGGCGATGGTCAGGGACGCGGTGGTTTCCGGCGCGGCCGGGTTTATCGTTAAACCCTATAAGGAAGAGATCATTGTGGAGACGCTGCGCAAACTGGGGTAGAAGGAGAGAGACGATGAACGATAACGATTCCATGATCGAAGTATATGTCTACGAGAATCTCCAGCTTCTTGAGCAGCTCGAGGAAATGCTGCTGGATAATAAAAAGGAGATGTCTCTTACCCGCCAGCAGATCGACGAGGTTTTCCGCGTGATGCACACCATCAAGGGCTCGTCCGCTATGATGGGGTATAACGGGTTGACACAGCTTTCGCACAGCGTGGAGGATGTATTTGCGATCCTCCGCCAAAATCCCGAGGTTCCCAAGGACGAATGGCAGCGCATCTTTGATTTGGTTTTGGAGTGCGTTGACTTTTTCAAAACGCAGATCGCCATGGTGCAGGAGGGCTTGCTGCCAGACGGCGACATAGAGGAGCTGCACGCCGGCTCCGTAGAGCTTTTGGAACGGCTTTCCGCGTTGGATGTTTCCGACGAACCGGCGCCTGTAACGCCTGCGCCCGCAGCGTTTACGCCCCCCGCGCCAACGGCGCCCGTTGCACAACCCGTACAGCCGCGTGTCGTAAGCGAAGCGCCCGCGCCGGAAAGCGCGCCTGCTCCGGAGGCGGAAAGCGCCGGCTCGCATTACTATTATGCGCGCATCATATTTCAGCAGGGCTGCGCCATGGAGAGCGTGCGCGCGTTTGCGATTGTGAACGCGCTTGGCGGCATGTACAGCCGTATCGCGCATATTCCAGAGGATCTCAACGTGAATTGCGACGAGGCCGTCATCGCTAACGGCTTTAAGCTGTATATCGAAACCACGCTGCCCGAGGAGCAGATCAAGGAGACGCTGGAGGATACCATATTCCTGCAATCCCTTGAGCTTTCGGAGCTGTCGGACGCGTCCGCAATACCCGTTCCCCTAAAGCGGGGCGAGTTGCCGATCGCGGCGGAGAGCGCGCCGGTGAAAGAACCAAGCGCGCGGACGGAGAATCCCGAGAAGGATGCGGCGAAGGCGGCGCAAAGCGCCGCGGCAGGTGCGAAGCTTGCACCCAAACCCCGCGAAAATACTGCGAATCCCGCAGCCGCGCAGAACGCCAAAACGTCCAACTTCCTCAGCGTCAAGATCGGGCGCGTGGATAAGCTGATGGATTTGGTGGGCGAGATCGTTACGACCGAATCCATGGTTTCCCGTAATCCCGAGGTTGCGGCGCTGCATATCGAATCCTTTGAAAAATCCACCCGCCGCCTGCGCCAGCTTACGGACGAGCTGCAGGACGTGGTCATGTCCATCCGCATGGTGCCCATTATGGCTACATTCCGAAAAATGCAGCGCATCGTGTACGATATGAGCCGCAAGGTGGGAAAGGAAACGGAGCTTATATTGCTGGGCGAGCAGACGGAGGTAGATAAGAACGTTATCGAAAAGCTCTCCGATCCTTTGATGCACATGATCCGAAACAGCATGGATCACGGGCTTGAATCCCCCGAGGAGCGCCGGCAGGCGGGGAAACCGGAGATCGGCACCATCACGCTGGAAGCGCGCAACGTGGGGAGCGACGTCATGATCGTCGTAGCGGATGACGGACGGGGCTTGGATCGGGACGCTATCATTCGCAAGGCCATCGAAAAGGGCTTGACCACCAAGCCCGAGAGCGCGATCAGCGACAGGGAGGCCTTCAGCTTCATCACGCTGCCGGGCTTTTCCACCAACGATGCGGTTACGGAGTATTCCGGACGCGGTGTGGGCATGGACGTGGTGTGCACCAATGTGGAAAAGATGGGCGGCACGCTCTCCATCGAAAGCGAGAAGGGGGCGGGCACGACCTTTACGCTCCATATCCCGCTGACGCTGGCGATTATCGACGGCATGGAGGTGCATGTGGGCGACGAGCATTACATCATCCCCATACTCAATATCCGCGAATCCTTCGAATCCCGTCTGTACGATTTGATCGTGGATCCCAATGGCGACGAAACGATCATCATTCGCGGCCAATGCTACCGGGTACTGCGGCTGCACAAGCTTTTCGGGGTGGAAAAGGGCATCAGCGATTTCAAGCAAGGGATCATGGTGCTGGTGGAGTCCGAGGGGAACAGCGCCTGCCTGTTTGTGGACAGGTTGGCGGGCGAACAGCAGGTCGTCATTAAGCCCATGCCCGCATTCATCGCGCGCACGATCAGCAGGCGATCCTATCTTTCGGGATGTTCCATCATGGGCGACGGCAGCATCAGCCTTATCTTGGACGTCAACTCCTTAACGCGAGACGACTATTCCGCATAAGAAAGGGCGGCGCGCACCGTAAAGGCGCGCGCCTTATTGATGTACACCGTTTCTATAAACGGTTAAGAGAGGGGAGAAAATGAGAAAACGCTTGGAAATGGAACTCCGCGAACAGATGAAGGGCATTGCCGAGGGTAGGCTGCATCTAGAGGCTGCGCCACAGCCGGCATGCGCCGCGCAGGAAGAACTCAATCGCATGCGCGCGAGCCTTTGGGCTATCGTAGAACCCATGCAGAAAACCATGTATCAGATCGCGCACTACGGCGATTTCACCTTACGGGTGGAGGATCCTTATCCGGGCGATTTCGCCCCTATCAAGGCGTCTATCGCGGAGCTGCTGGTGTCGCTGCTGGACGTGTTTGGAAAAATCGAAACGGCGGCCGCCACGATCCATGAAGGGGCGCAGATGATATCCGAAGGGAGTACGACGCTCGCG
>JAQVRG010000300.1 GCA_028701165.1 Eubacteriales bacterium
CCCGTCGTACCGCTTGTTTGCTGCGTCACGATGCGCCGCACCCGATCCGGCGTTACGCAGAGCATATGCTGTCCCCGCATCCGCAGCGTTTCGTCCGTAGTGAAGGGCAGCGCTTCAAAGTCCGCAAGCGTACGCACATTGGGATAAGACGAATACAAGCTTGCCGCCCGCGCGCCTTCGACCGCTTGCGAAAGCAAAGCGGGCAGCGCCGCGTCGTATGCCCGCCTGCCCGTGATCCCATGCTTTTGCCCTATCCACGCGTCCAGTATCATCTGCCCCGATACAGCGTCGTTCCGTCCGCCGCGCTCAAGTTATACGCGCAGAAGGGTATCAGCTCCACCTTTCCTCCTTTGTATCTGACAACGTTGATATAACAATGCTTCAGCCGTTCGATATCCAGCGTCCACGCATCCATAAAGGCCATAGCGGATACGGCAAGCGTTTGATTTTCGAGCTTATCAAGAAACGCGTCGAACACATCCTGCTTCTTCTCGGGATCGCGCGGCGTGCGCCTCGCGCCGGACCAGCGTTTCGCAACAAACTTGCGTGCGCGCGCGGACGCGTCCGTTGGCGCGCCGCAGCAGCAGCCGCCGTCGCCGCAGCGCTGCAGGGAACCGTCCTCGTTTTGCATAAAATTCGCGGAAAAGGAGCAATGCGGGTCCTCCGCGTTGCCGGGCGTGAAATCCGCAGCTTTCATGCGTCCCCCGGTTTGCTTTTCAATATCCGCAAGCAGCTGCGGCAGGGTATAGCGCCCCGCGTCCACCTCACAGCGTCCGAAACGGCTCATAGGCTGGAAATGCACACCGCGTATTGCCGGCATATGCGCGCACGCAAACTCCAAGATCGCCCCCACCTGATCGTCGTTGACGCCCGCCGCCACAGTGGGTACAAGCACAACGCCCACGCCCGCCTTCGCGCAGTTTTCCACAGCATTCAGCTTTTCCTGCAACAACGGCTTACCGCGCAATATCTCATAAGCGCGCTCGTTCATACCGTCGAACTGCAAAAATACGCAGTTCAGCCCGGCATCGGCAAGGCGTTGTATGTATGACGCGTCCCGCGCGATGCGAATACCGTTCGTGTTGAGCTGAAAGAAAGAAAAGCCCTTGCCCTTTCCCAAGCGAATGATCGCTTCAAGATCGTCGCGCATGGTGGGTTCGCCGCCCGAAAGCTGAATGTTGAAGGGGCCGCCCATCGCAAGCATCCCGTCAAAGCAGGCTTCGATCTCGTTTATGGGCATATCCGTACCGCCGCCGGCCTTAGCAAAGCAAACGGGACAGCCCAAATCGCATCGCTGCGTGACCTCGAGCAGCACGCAGCAGCTTCGCTGCTCATGCGCCGTGCAAAGCCCGCAATCGTAGGGACATCCCTTCGCCGCCGCGTGCGCCGGATTCACCGGCGCCACAGCGGCACGCGCGCTTCCCCACGCCGCATAATCGCCTGCCCAGACAAGCGTTTTAAAAGCGCCGTGCTCCGGACACGTTTTACATAAATAGGTACCGCCGTTCTCTACGCGGCGTTCTGCGTCCAGCACGCGCAGGCAGACCGGGCATACGCTTTGCGTCATATTAGAATACCTTCCAAAGTTTGTTCAAACATCTTCTTCTGCTCCCGCCAGCCGTCATCCGGATAGCTGACCTTGAAGCGGGTATCGCCCAATACGCCCTTGATCTCCATGCCGTTTCCGCGCACAAAATAAAAGGGACGGCGGTAATTGCGCTTGATCTCTATTGCGCCAAAGGAGGCAAACGCCTCCACGTTCTTTTCATCCATCACCATCGGCGAATCATACGCGTAGGTCTGCGCGTTTGCGAAGCAGTTTTCAACCTTTTCCACGGTAAACGCGCTCATGCGAGTATCTCCTTTACGGCCTGCGCAACAGCCCGTACTTCAGCGCGTGTTGTAAAGCGCGACATGGATAAGCGTACCGAGCCGCGCGCGTCAAAGCCCGCGTAGGGCGGCAGCAGCGGCGCGCAATGCAGCCCTGTCCGGCAAATCACGTCATACGCGCCCGTCAGCACGTCGCCCATATCCGCGGGCGGCATGGCGCAGGTAAACGCCGCGACGGGCGTGCGCGTTCCCGTGACGCGCACGGGCAGCGCGCCGGCAGAAAGCAAACCCTCCTCCAATATCGAAACGTTTTCCGCAAGCGCCGCCGTATCCAAGGGATGCTCGGCCGCCCATTGCAGGCTGTAGGCAAGACCCGCCATGCCCTGCTCGTTTGGCGTGCCCGCCTCCAAGCGAAGCGGCAGCGATTCCGGCATCGTCCAGCTATCCGAATGGATCCCCGTACCGCCCGTATATACGGGCGTCATCTCCACAGTTTCGTTTACATACAGGCAGCCCGTTCCCTGCGGTCCAAGCAGATACTTATGCCCCGTGGCCGCGACCATATCTACGCCCCACGCTTCGGGCAGCACGGGCAGAAGCCCCATGGTTTGCGAAGCGTCTAAAAGGACGATCGCACCATTCTTTTTGCAGATGGCCGCCAGCGCTCCCGCGTCGTTGACAGCGCCCGTTACGTTGCTTGCGTGCAAAAACGCGCATAAGCGCGGCTTATATTCCCGTATGGCGCGCTCGAGCGTTTCTTCGCTTAAGCGCCCGTCCTTTTGTACGGGCAAAACGATGAAATCGCGGATGCGGTTTTGC
>JAQVRG010000301.1 GCA_028701165.1 Eubacteriales bacterium
GGAATTATCCACCTTGTAATAGCCGGGTTCCGCCGTGTAATCCACGATCTTGCCGCCGTCCACGAGGATCATGCACTGGTTGTCGTACACATGGATGATGGAGCCGTTGGAGATCACGTCCGCCGTACGCTTGGTGTTGGAGGAGCGTTTGTCGTCCTGCCGGACGATGGCGGCGTCTACAAACACCGTACCTTCGCCCATGTCGTTAGGCTCGAGCACCTCAAGCCACTGATCCGCAAGACCGCCGCCGATCGCGCCCGCGATTGCTTTAATAAGACCCATAATTTACCTCCTGAAAATATAGTGTGTCGCATTATGTTGTGTTGCATTATAGAAAAGCCGTGTCCGGCTGTTTCCCGATGGTTTGGGCGTTGTGGCATTATTGCCGCAGCGCCGTTTCGTCAAATTTCGCAAAATAGCGGAAAGGAACTTCCCTTTCCGGGGATTCGGGGGTTCGGGAGTTCGGAAACCGCGTCCCCCGGCAGGCTTTCTTTACGGTTTGCAGCGGGCGTGAACGCAGTAAACAGCCGCAAGCCGCAGCCTCGCGGAAGGTCGAACGACCTTGCGCGAAATCACTTATATACAGAAATCGTTCCTTCCTTTTGCAAGGCGTTAATAAGCGCAAGCGCGATGGGGAGGCCAAGAAGCCCAAAACCGCCGAAGAGCTTCGCGCCCACATACATCGCCATAAGGGTGAGCAGAGGGTGCAGCCCCACCTGCGTGCCGACGATTTTAGGCTCCGTAACGTTCCTGACGATCCACACGATGGCCGTGATGATGGCAAGGCCTATGGCGCGCGTATAGTTGCCCTGCAAAATGGTAACGACCGTCCACGGCACCATAACGGCGCTGGTACCCAAGACGGGCAGGATGTCAAAGCACGCGATCAAAAGCGCCCACCAGCCCGCGTTGGGTATGCGGAGTATGGAAAGGCCGATCGCCAGCTCCGCAAACGTCAAACAGAGGATGATACCGTAGGAGCGGACGTATTTGCCGAGCGTTTTGCCGAGCTGATCCTTGCCGCGCTCCATGACCTGCGCGGCCTTTGCGGGAATCTGGCGGAAGATAAAATCCTTGATGATGGTGTAGTCGTTGACGATGTAGAAGGTGGAGAGTATGGAGAATATAAGCTGCACCATACGCCCGGGTATGGAGGTGGCAAAGCGCGCCGTACCCGTAAACGCCCATGTGGAAAGGCTGCTTACAAGCTGCCCCAGCTTATCGGAGAGCTTGCGCGCCGCGTCGTCGATGCCCAGCGTGGCGTTGGGATCGAAGCGCCGGAGTATGCGCTCCACCCAATCGAACATGCCCGCGATGGCAGGCTGTATCTCCTCCGTATACGCCGCGGGCGCGCGGGCGACCACGTCCTGTATCATGCCCACAAGCTGCACCACGGCCAGCGTGACGAGCAGCCCCATCACCAAATAGAGCAGCAGCACCGTAAGGATGCTCGCGCCCGTGCGGGGAAATCGGCAGCGCTTATGAAGATAATCCACGACGGGCTTGACGATCAGCGCCATAATAAAGCCCACCGCAAAGGGCGCGATCAGCGCCACGCCGTATTTGAAAACGACGTAGAGCAGCGCGCACAGCAAAATCCAGTACGCCGCCCGGATCAGAAAGCGTTTTTGCTTTTCCAGTTTTTCAGCTTCCATCCAACATGCTCCGCCTTATTCTTTTGCGTACGCGCATCCGCAAAGGCCGTTCGCCCATACGGCGGGGTTATTTCGCGCAGACGCTTAGGAACAGTATAGCATATGCGCGTAAAAAAACATATCCGTTGTTGCGCAATTCCTAATTTTGCTTACACGGCTCCGTCTTTTCAAACCGGAGGAGCTTACCCACCCTGTTATAGAGCAGGAAGGTAAAAAGCCCGTTCAGCCCCACCTTGATCAGATTGAAGGGAATGATCACGGTGGGAGGCATCGCAATCACGACCTCGCGCGGCGCGCCGTTAAAGTGCACGGTGAAGATGAGATTGAGCGGGATCATCATCAGCACATGCACGATGGCGCTGATCAAAAGCCCCGCGATCGCGCCGCGTATGGTACGGTTCCTTTGGTAAATATAGCCTGCAACGAGGGCGCTTGAGCCCGTGGCGCAAAAGTGCATCAAAAAGCCGACCCAGCCGCTTGCGGGGGACACCAGCAGCCACTGTAAAAGGCTTACCGTGAAGGTGAGCAGCAGCCCCCACCACGGGCCGAACAGGAAGGTGCCGATCAAGATCGGCACATCCGCCATATCGTATTCCAAATACGCTGCCGACGGGAAGATGGGAAAGCGCACCAGATACACAAGCACGATGGAGATCGCGGTGAGCAGCCCCAGTTGGACAAGACGTTTGACCTTTTCGTTTCGCATGAAAAAAGCTTCTCCTTTGGAAAAATAGATTCGCTTCGTTTCGCGCCTGCGCAAAATCCGTTTGCAAAATACGCAAAACGCCCCCGTGCCAAAATACACGGGGGCGACGCTTGTTTGTCACAAACGCTCCTCTCATCCGGACTATACCGCAATAACACGGCTTACCGTCGGTGACGGGCTCGCACCGTACTCCTGCATGCCTATGGCGTTTACCGCCGGTAGGCAGTTCCCTCGCAATCCGTCCTTGCTCATTCGGGCAC
>JAQVRG010000302.1 GCA_028701165.1 Eubacteriales bacterium
AAGTACATTCCTCCTGTTGCCGGAATCCGGCTCGTATGGGAATAGTGTTTGCCGGAGGAATTCGATTATGCAGGAAATGCCTTAACGGGTTTTTCCATCCGCCGCGCGAACGCGCAAGAAGGAGAACGCTTTATGGAATCAAGGGAATCGATGGCTGCGATGCAGGCGACGGACCCCCAAAAAACGGATCGCCGTACGGCCGGTAAAGCCGCGGAACTAAGCAATACGGCTTTCGTAAAGCTTCTGGCCATGCTGCTCGTCGTGTACTGCCACAGCATATCCATCTATATGCCGGGCGGCTGGGGACCCGAGGCGCCCATGCGCCAAAGCGCGTTCCTCGGCCTCGTTGCAAGCTGGCTCAACACGTTCCACGTCCATACCTTCGTCGCCGTCTCGGGGTATCTCTTCGCTTATCTGCGAACGGAAACGCACCGCTACGACAGCGCGCGGCATGTGCTGGGCAACAAAGCGCAAAGGCTGCTGCTGCCATACGTCTGCGCGAGCCTTTTCTGGGTCATTCCCTTCGACATTCGCTTCTGGGGCTTCGACGCGACGCGCCTCGTCAAGGATTACGCGCTGGCGCTAAACCCCTGCCAGCTCTGGTTTTTGCCGATGCTGTTTCTTGTATTCTGCGCGTTCACGCTGGTAAGCAACCGCGTTTGCTTTGCCACGCAAACCAAAAAGCAAGCGCTGCTCTGGCTTGCCGCGCTATATCTCATCGGCGTGGCCGCCAATTTGGCAAGCAGCTTCGGCGTGCCGAACGTGTTCCAATGGCTGCGCGCGCTGCAATTTCTGCTGTTCTTCTATGCGGGCATGCTGTTGAGAAGGTATGATCTTCCCCGGCTGTATCAATGGAAGTATATCATCGCCGCGCTTTTTTCGAGCGTCGCGCTGTTTGCATTTACGTGCCTATGCGAGAACGCGGGCGGCGCGCTTGCCCTTGTCCGCGTTCCGCTGCGCCCCGTATTGGGCCTTTGCGGCGCGCTCTTCCTCTGGCTATTCGGTAATAAAATCGCGCGCCCGGGCGGAACCGAAAACGGTCTCAACCGGCTGCTCAGCCGCACAATGTTCCCCGTATACCTCTTCCACCAGCAATGGATCTATCTTGTCATCGCGCTGCTCAACCGCACGGGCGTCGCGCCCTATTGGCTCGGCGAAACAGCCTTTGCCGCGTCGCTCATATTGAGCGTGCTGCTGTCGTGGCTCCTTGGCAAATGGAAGGTAACGAAGCGGATGTTCGCGGTAGGCTAGGGCGGGACCCGTTATGCGATTCTTGCTTGCGGCCTTTTCCGCCGACGCCGCGAGTTCGATTCTTATGCGGCGAACACCGCGTATAATACCGTGTTTTGCAAGGTTCCGGAGTAGTGCCGCAGGAAAAACCGATATCGCGAATCAAAGCCTTGGAGCAACTCGATACAATCCAGCATCTCGTCAAGCACGCACGAAACGTTGATGGCAAACTGCGGACGTATCTCCGACAACGTCGGCAATATCCGCTCGAGCACACTGCGCGCCGTCTTCGCTTCCGTGATGCAAATAAACGAGGACGCGAAGGCGGCAAGCTGCTCCAAAGCACACCGGTCCGTATACGAATAAACGGTATCAAAGCCGCGAAGGGACTGCGCCTGATCGCATGTCTCCGCGTTCACAATTGCCATCGTGTTTGCGGGCTTCCCAAAACGCGCCGTAAAGCCCGGCGTCAACTGCCGGTCAAGGGCGATGCATACAAGCCGTTCCGATGCTTCCGTTGAAAACAGCTCCGGCTCAAAATACATCTGGTAATGCAATCGCTCATATACCATGGCATAGTCGTTGTTCTGCGACACCGTGCTCCTCGCAAGCGCAAACAGCAGCGCGCGGGATTCATCGTCCGCAAAAACAGTCGCTTTGTTCTCCAGCCGCAAGATTTGCGAGGGCGCCTGTAAAGCCGCCTTTAACTCGGCGTCCTTATCCCAGCGGCGCAGTAAAAGAATGGGAAGATACCGCAGCAGCATTCTTTTGGCAAAGCTCCTGAAGCGGAATTCCTTCAGCTCCGGTTTCGTCAGGTAACGGCGGCACAACCATTTATGGTATCCGTTTTTGCATTGATGCAGCGCGGCATGCAGTTCTTGATAGTCGCCCGCTTGCCGCACCGCCAAAAGAAACGGATCCGTTTCTTCCGGCGCGGACAATTGCGCAAGCTCCAGCGCATATGTCTTTGCGTCCAAATACTGTGCCGCCGCCATAAGCCGTTTCATATGCGAATAGTACGCGTATGGCGAGCCGTACATTTTCGTCGCCTCATCAGCCGTAACCGAAGCGATGTTTTTTATCCATACCCTGGAGCACAATGGGATGTATTTTTCGAGCTTGTTGCTGTCTTGTTCGGGATGGATGCGCTTGTAGACTTTGCATTGCGGAATATAGCGGAACGAGGATACCTTCGCAAGCCGGAAGGTATATTCGTCATCCTGCGCGACATGGAGCGTCTCGTCAAAACGCCCGGTTTCGTCAATTTTCGTCTTGGGAATCAGCATGGTGCAGGCGTTTGTAATCCCGTTGCTCGCGGCATAAAGCGAATAACCCAGCTTGTCGGCGGGCAGGCAGGTAAACTCTACCGGCTCTTCTTTTCCCGTGTCC
>JAQVRG010000303.1 GCA_028701165.1 Eubacteriales bacterium
TCCGTATGTTAAAGCCGGATACCTCGGCCATACTGCCCCCATCGCCCATGCGCCCGCATACGCCGACACGGTAGCCGCCCCGTATGGTAAAATAACCTTGGTTTCTTTCTCTTTCATAGGCATATAGGGAATGCTCGCTTAAATCCTCCAGTAAAACCGCACACAGCGCCTCGTCCACACGCACCCGCCATAAAAGCTCGTCGTAATTACTGCCGATCAGCTGCACGGGGCGATTTACCCGCACGCGGATCTCCTCTAAAACGGCGCTTTTCTCCTCGCCCAGTGAAAGCACGCTTTTTTTTAGCTTTTCAGGCAGATAGTCATATAGATCCCGCTTCCAGCGCGCAGCTTCCATGGCACTTGTCCTCCTCTGATCTGTTCCTATTGTATGAGGAGGACATATGAATTATCACTCTTGCCGCAGCAGCCCGCCCGAGCGAAGCAGATGCGCGCCGCAACGCAGCAACAGGGCTATAGCCCACAACGTCATTTCCATATTCAGCGCATCCATGTCAAGCTCGAAGGTAAAGTACATATACCTCCAGCCATGGATGACCAACCTGACAGCCGCTTGTGCAAGCGGCAGGCATACAAAAAGCATATCCGGCGTGAACACACGTTTTCGCACGTTGTCGCCATTGCACAAAAGCACCCAATACGCCGGGAACAGCAAAGCGGCTGTATTGCAGTATAATACGCCCAATTGCAGTTGAAATCCCGCAAGCGCCGTCACAAGAATCGTGCCGAAAAAAAAGCGCGGCACACTGACGCCCGTGACGACGGCCGGCGTTTCCATGGCCGTTGTCAGCGTCAGTATCCACACACATAAGCAAATAAGCATATAAGGCTGCATGCAAAAACTCCGTTCGGATTCAGATACCTTCAGTTTGAACCAAACGGAGCCGCGATACGCATATATAGGCGTGGTTTTTCTTAGGTCAGCTTGATAAAGCCGGACATGGAACCCGTTTTTCCCTTATCGCGCCGATAGGAAAAAAACAGCGACGGTTCGTGATAGGTACACGCGTCCATCATCGTGATGTGCGCGGGCTCTATACCCGCGTCCAGCAGTTGGATCAGCGCCGCGCGCGCTAAATCAAGCTGCGCCTTACCGGGCTTTCCGGGGCTGTAGATCGCGGGATCGTCAAACGCCGCCGCAAAGCGTTCGCCAAGCGCCTTGTCCACCTCAAAGCAATCCCGGCAAATGCAAGGGCCGATGGCGGCGATGATATTCTCCGGCGCGCAGCCGTAGCAGGCTTGCATCGTTTCCACTGTTCTTTGACCGATACGTCCCAGCGTTCCCTTCCAGCCCGCGTGCGCCATGCCGACGGCGCGATTTACCGGATCGTAAAAAAACAACGCCCCGCAGTCCGCGTGAGAGGTAACCAGCGTTACGCCGGGATCGTCTGTCACCAGCGCGTCGCAAAAGGGCAGGGGCGGTTTTTCAAAGCCGCGTCCGCAATCCGCCCTCGTAACAGGCAAGACGTTGACGCCGTGTTCGTAGTTGATGATCGTAAGCTCGGAATACGCAAAGCCGAACGCCGTGCAAAAGCGCGTGAAGTTTTCCACGGCGTTTGCAAAGCAATCCTTTTCATTCCAGCTTAGATTCAGGGTGTCAAAGGGCGCGGGGCTTACGCCGCCCTCTCGCGTGGAAAAGGCGTGCGCAACGCCGGGCAAACACAGCGCCTCCGCCCGCAAACAGCTTGTCCCATTTTCTCCCTTATAGAAAAGATAGCCGTGCTGTATCAGCGCGGCATATTTGGAAGCATCAAACATAACGCCTTCTCATTCGTTTTCATTGAGCAACTGCTTCAGCTCCGCCATAAACGTGTTGATATCCTTGAATTCCCTATATACGGAGGCAAAGCGCACGTAAGCGACCTCATCCAAGTCCTTCAGCCGCGCCATGACCAGCTCGCCGATCGTATCGCTTTTGACCTCTTGCTCAAGGGAATTGAATACCTCGCGCTCAACGCTGTCCACAAGCTTATCCATCTCTGCCGAGGGCACCGGACGCTTTTCACAGGCTTTACGCACGCCCGAGAGGATCTTTTCGCTGTCAAACGGCTGTCTGCGCCCATCCTTCTTGATCACCATGATGGGCAATTCCTCGATTTTTTCATACGTTGTAAAGCGCCTGCCGCAGCTGATGCACTCGCGTCGCCTGCGAATGGACGTACCATCCTCTGTGGGTCTGGAATCGACTACCTTGCTGTCCGTGCTTTGACAATAACGGCATTTCATGGATGTGCGTCCTCCTGATCGGTCATTATGGTTATTGTAACACAATATGTTGGTAATTTCTACAAAATTATATCCACCAGTATGACGTCACCGCCGATTTTATTGATCTTGCAATAGGGTATCACAAGCTCTTCGTCGCTGCGCAGCAAGCCGAAGAGCTTGGGCGGCCCCGGCACGACGATGGACTGGATCAGTCCCGAGCCTTCCTCCACCTCCAGATCGCATATGCAGCCGAGTCGCGCGCCGTCCCGCAAATTGATGACCTCCTTGCGCCGCAGATCGCAAAAGCTCATAAACGCCATATCATCACCCCATTGCTATGGTATGCGCAAAGGGTAAAGAAAAACCCCGGCAAATGTCGGGG
>JAQVRG010000304.1 GCA_028701165.1 Eubacteriales bacterium
CGGGGAGCATGTGCTGGTTCGGGGCGTGTCCAAGGGCGGGGGCGTGATCGAACTGATTAGCATCAACGAACATCCGGTGTCCATCGCGGGGGACAAGCACACAACGCTGCTTTTTGTAGATCAAACACGCGAGACTTCATCCAAACAAACCATTTCGGCAGTCAAAGAGATTTGCGGCAAAGCGCAAGACCATCGATATCAGGAATCCTCTCTGGGCGAAGAAAAGCTCATCGTCATTGCATCAAAGGAACCGGTTTCAGAAAAAGACCTTCAAAGGCTCGAAGAGCAAAACGCGATCACAAAAGTATGTGTATTACCGCCGGTTTTCCCCGTTGTCGTGGGGACGCAAACGGATCTGCCGTTTACGGACGCGGATGAATTGTCGGCCTATTGCAGCGCCAAGGGCGTATCCCTGTTTGAAGCGGCCGTGGCGTATGAGCAGGCCGTGAGCGGATGGAGCAGGGAGAACGTTCTGCGGTTTGCGAAGGATATTCTTTCCGCGATGCGCCGTTCCATACGCGAAGGCCTCTCCGGCGAGCATACCTTTCAGGGCATCGTGCGGCCAATGGCGCCGAGCCTATTGCAATCCGCGAACGCGCGGCAGAAGAATGGCGTTTCCGCTGTGCTGCAGGCGTCGATTTACGCATTGGCAATCATGGAGTACAGCAATTTTTCAGGTGTCGTCGTGTGTGCACCTACTGCCGGCGCATCGGGCGTACTGGCGGGTACGCTCGTTGCGCTGGGAGAGGCGGAGGACGCCGATGATGACCGCTTGATCGAGTCGCTGCTGTCGGCCGGCGTGATAGGCGCGGCGATATCTGCGAAAAACGATTTTTGCGGCGGCGTATACGGGTGTCAGGCGGAGGTCGGCTGCGCTTCCTGCATGGCCGCGGCCGCGGCGGTGCATATGATGGGCGGAACTGTGAAGCAGGCGATGGACGCGGCCTCGATGGCTTTGCAGAATATGCTGGGGCTGATCTGCGATCCGGTTTGCGGTTTGGTGCAGGTACCCTGTTTTTCAAGAAACATCACCGGCGTTTCAAACGCCATCACCTGCGCGCAGATGTGCATGCTCGGCTACGATCCGGTCATTTCTCTGCAATCGGCTTTTGAGGCTATGAAAGCCTCGGGCGAAGCGCTGCCCGCCGCGTTAAAGGGCTGCGGAGGCGGCTTATGCGCAACGGCGTGCGGGAAAAAGCTGATGGAAGCGTATTATGACGGCGCCGCAACCTTATAAGAAATACGTTTTGCGATAAAGACGACCAAGAAAATCAATTTTCGCTAAGGAGGCAATGTATGAACGAATCCTATCCGATGATCACCAAGATCATGGAAAGAGAACTGATACCCGCGTTGGGCTGCACGGAACCCGTCGCTTACGGGCTTGCCGCGGCCACGGCACGATATTACGCCGGCGGGGCGCAGATTAAAAAGATCAGCATTGACGCGTCGCCCGCAATGATCAAGGGTGTTGCGTATGTAAAGATCCCGCACAGCGGCGGGCTTAACGGCGGTAAGTACGCCAGCGCCATCGGCGCTTTCGGCGGCGATCACAAGCTGGACATGCAGGTGTTCGCGGCCGTTACGGACGACAAGGTAAAAGAAGCCGTCGCCTTTGCGGATCAGGGCTTTGTCACCATCAAAAAAGTCGATGTGAACAGCAAGCTTTACTTAAAAGTCACGGTTACGACCGACGCGGGCGAAGCGACGGCGCTGGTTATTGAATCGCACAACAATATTTGCCGCATCGAAAAAGACGGCAAGGTCATCAAGGACACCATGCAAGCGACGGCGCAGAACGCCGCGCAGAGCAAGGAGACGCTGGATTATTCGGTATTGAGCGTCGCTTCGATCTATGATTACTGCAAAAACGCGCCCATGAGCATGTTCCAGCGCATTGAAGAGGGCATAGAGCTGACCAAGAAGATCGCGCTGGACGGCATGGAGAATGTCTACGGGCTGCAGGTCGGACGGAATATCAAGGCGGCGGCCGGCGGCGAAATCATCGGCGACGATATTGCGACGCTGGCAACGATGTGGGGCGCTGCGGGCGTTGACGCCAGAATGGGCGGAAGCGGCTTCCCGGCCATGAGCAATTCCGGCAGCGGCAATCAGGGCATCACCTGCTCTATGCCGGTCATCGCCGTGGCGGCGCATCTTGACAAGCCGTATGAGGAGACGGTACGCGCGGTCGCCTTTAGCAACCTCCTGACGATTTTCGTCAAAACGCATTTTGACGTGAACTACGGCAGGCTCGCGCCCGTATGCTGCGCCGCGGTGGCGGCGGGCGGCGCGGGCGCCGGCATTGCGTATCTTTACGGCGTATCCGCCAAAGAGGCGGAGATGATACTGCAAAACGTTCTGGGCAGCGTCGCGGGTCTTTTCTGCGACGGCGCGAAGAGCAACTGCGCCCTTAAGGTCGCCATGGCGCTGCAGGGCGCTATGCAAAGCGTGATTCTTGCAAAGGCCGGGTTTGCGGCCGGCGAGCTTGACGGCGTCGTGGGCAAGACGATCGAAGAAACCATTTGCAACTTCTTTAGGATTCAGAAGGAGGGCATGCCCAATATTGAAGACGTGCTGTGCGATATCGAATCCAAGAAGTCGGTT
>JAQVRG010000305.1 GCA_028701165.1 Eubacteriales bacterium
AGTCCCGCATTACCAAGAAAGGTTCCATGATGGGCATCCTGACGCTGGAGGACCTCACGGGGCAGATTGAGGGGCTGGTGTTCCCCAAGGTGTACGAGAAATATTCCGAGCAGCTTTCCGCCGACCAGCTGGTGATCCTCGCGGGGAAGCTCTCCTTCCGCGAGGACGAGGAACCAAAGCTCCTGGTGGATACCGTACAGCCGTTAAGCCGGCAAACGGCGGACGAAGCGAAGAAAAACCGGCGAGCCGCCGCCGCGCCGAATACGCCTGCCGCTTCGCCGCCCGCGCGTGTCCGCGATCCGAAAAAACCCTACGCCCGCCTGTCGGACAAGAATATACAGTCCATCCTTGCCTATCCCGCAGCCGCGCAGGAAGTGGAAGTGGACGAGTCGTTACTCGACGGCGTACCCAAAGCGCTGTAAAATTATCAAAACAACTTGACACAGAACATATGTTCGCCTATAATGGCGCTATATTCCATACGATCATTGATAGGGGGAAACGCCATTGAACAGTGAACTGGTAACGAAAGCCGGTACGATGATCCGGGCGATGAACAAGAAGCCGGAGGACTATTTCTGCACGCTGGCGCTGCTGGACAAGGATGGATACCCGACTGCCTCGACGATTTCCATATCCGAATCGGAGGGCATCCGCTGGCTGACGTTTTGCACGGGCCTGACAAGCAACAAGGCCAACCGCATCCGTGAATGCAACCGCGCCAGCGTTTGCATCAACGCGCTCCAATACAATATCACGCTGGTCGGAACCGTCGAGATCCTGACCGGGACGGATATCAAGAAGGAAATGTGGTACGAAGCGCTTTCGCATCACTTCAACGGCCCGCAGGATCCCGGGTATTGCGTGCTCCGTTTTAACACCGAGCGGTACAACCTGCTGATCGACTGGCAGAGCGAGGAAGGCACATTGTAATCAAGGCTGAGATACAAGCGAGCTGCGGTACACAATACCGCAGCTTTTCTGTACGTTTCTTGATATTTCTTCCGGTGACAGCCCGCAATAGTGCCTCCCGCCGCCATCTGTGCCTTGACAAAACACGGCGTTCACGATAGTATACAAAATACAAAGAAAATACAAGGAGTGTCTTAATGTCGGCTATGCGGTACTCTACTTCGGGCGTAAACAAACCCATACGGGAGATCGCCTACGAAACGCTCAAGCATGCGATCATTACCGGCGAACTTTCCGCGGGTATCCGTATCGTGGAAACCGAATACGCCAACAAGCTCCATATCAGCCGCACGCCCCTGCGGGAAGCGCTGCGCAAGCTGGAACGGGACGGGCTGGTGGAGTATGTCATCCGCCGCGGCGTGGTGGTGCGCGCATTTAGGATTGATGACGTGGAAGAAATCTATACCATTCGCAACGTGCTGGAGATGATTACGCTGCCCGCGATCATCAAGAACGTGACGGCGAAGGATATTAAATCCATGCGGGACAAACTGCGCGAGATGGACCGCCTGATGGAAGAAAACAGTATCGAAAGGCTGTCCTCCATGGCGCGGGCGTTCCACGATCAGCTTACCGCGATTTCCGGCTTGAAACGCATTTTACGCGTCATTCAGGGGCAGGACGAGTATATCCACCGCTTTTCCGCGCTCGCCATCGCCAAGGATACCCGTCGCGCCGAGGCGCATCAGGAGCATTACCGGATCGTGGACATGATCGAGAACAAGGATCTGGAAGGCCTGCGGGCCATCATGCTCAAGCATATCGAATCCAGCAAGCAAAGCTGTCTGGCCGCGCTCAAGCAAACGGAACTGCAGAAACGGGCGTAATATGTTAACATCCGCCGTCCATCTGTACGGCGGGTGCATTCTGTACTAAAGGAGAACAACAAATGGAAACGACGTGGGATTTAGGCGTATTCTATCAGGGATTTGACGATCCGGCGTTTATCGCCGACGTGGAAAAGCTTGGCACGATGTCCGGGGAGGGCCTGGCCATACTCAAACAGGATAAGGACACCGCAAGCATACTGGCGGAGATGATCGCACACGGCGAGGACTACTCCAACACCATACTGCGGGCCGATTCGTTCTGCCAGCTGACGATGGCGGCGGACGCCGAAAACCAACAGGCGTTTCAAAGCCTGGAGCGCGTAAGCCAGCTGATGGTGGACTACAAGGTGTTTATCAGCGCGTGCACGCGCTTCGTGGGCACGGTGGAAAACCTGGAGTCGTTGATTGAAAGCAATCCGGCGCTCAAAAAGAACGGTTTCGCGCTTCTGGAAATGAAACAGGAAGCCCAGCATATGCTGCCCGAGGATCTGGAGCGGTGGATGCTTCGGATGTCGCTTTCCGGCGGGGATTCCTTTTCCAAGCTCCGCGATCAGCTCATCGGCACCCATACGGTGGACATGGACGGCGAACCTCACCCGCTGCCCGCCGTGCGCGGTATGGCGTTTGATCCCGATCCCGCGGTGCGTAAAAAGGCGTACGAGGCGGAGATCGCCTCCTATAAAAAGATCGCGCTGCCCATGGCGTTTTGCCTTGGCGGCATCAAGGGCGAGGCCCTCACCATGTGCGAGGCGCGTAAATACCCCGACATCCTCACACAGCAGCTTACCG
>JAQVRG010000306.1 GCA_028701165.1 Eubacteriales bacterium
TGCGCTTTTACAAGCATGACGGCTTGGATTTCAAGCGCCTTTTTTCGGCGGTGGTGAATACGCTTCGCAACGCGGATACCCACGGCGGCAGCACGCTGACCCAGCAGCTTATTAAAAATAAGATACTGACCAAGGAACAATCGTATAAAAGAAAGATACAGGAAGCGTATCTTTCCCTTGAGGTCGAGACCATTCTTGAAAAGGACGAGATACTGGAAGCCTATTTGAACGACGTTTTTTTAGGCGATTCCAACTATGGCGTTAAAACGGCGGCGAAGGACTACTTCGGCAAAGAACTCAACGAGCTGTCCATACGCGAGTGCGCCATGCTGGCCGGCATGATCCAGCGCCCCTACGAAACCAATCCGAGAGCCAACACCTATACGCGTACTTATGCGGACGGGCGCGACAAGATGGATATCACAAATACGCGTACCAATACGGTGATCGAACGCATGTACACAGCGGGCTTCATCACTCGTGAGCAGCGGGATAAGGCGCTTGCCGACACGGTGCGGATCATTGAGGTATCCGAACAGAAGCAGTTGTATGACATGCCGTATTTCATCGAGTATGCGATTTACGACGTGGTTACGCATATGCTCTCCCAACGCGAGATTTTGGATACCAAAGCGAACCGCACGGCCATCGAAAACGAGCTGCGTACGGGCGGTTATCATATTTATTTGACCGTGGATACGGATATGCAGCATACCGTGGAAGAGACGCTTGCGGGCTGGGAAGAATATCCGAGCCTTGCCGATCCCTCCGCCGCCGTAAAGATCAAATCCAACGCGGACGGTACGACGCTGGAGGTGCGCCAGCCGCAATCGGCGGCTGTCATCATCGACCAGCATACGGGCGAGCTGCTTGCCGTGGTGGGCGGGCGGGACGCGCCGACCAGAAGAAAGCAATGGAACCTAGCCTATCAAAGCGCTATGGAGGTAGGCTCCTCCATCAAGCCGTTGGCCGTGTACGGCCCCGCGCTGGATTTGGGTGCGTCTCCCGGCAGCATCGTGTACAATTTCCCGTCGCCCATTGCCGGATGGAATACGGAAAAAGGATTCCCGGCCATAGGCGATGAAAAGTATATCGGCCCCATCACGCTGCGGCGCGGCTTGGTTTCCTCGCTGAACGTCGCGGCCGCCCGCGTGCTGCAAAATTTCGTAACGCTTGCGGTATCGGCGGCCTACTTGGAAGCCTTGGGCGTCGATCCCTCCCGCATTAACGCGGACGGGTCGGGCTTGGCGCTGGGCACCTCCGGCATCACGCCCATCGAGATGGCGGGCGCCTATGGCGCTATCGCCAATTCGGGCACCTATTTAGAGCCGATTTCCTTTACGCGCGTGGTGGACGATACGGGCAAGGTGATCCTTCGCGGTGCGGATGTGCAGAAAACACGCGTTGTTTTTAAACCCTCTACGACGTATATGCTCGTAGACATGATGACGGACGCCGTAAAGCGCGGCACGGGCACCAAGGCAAAGATCGACGGCATGACGGTTGCGGGCAAAACGGGCACGAACTCGGATTATCGCAGCGTATATTTTGCGGGTATCACGCCGTATTGCACCAGCGTTGTATGGATCGGGCACGAGGATTACGAGCAAAAGCTGAAAAGCGGTTCTACGGGCGGCAAATATGCCGCGCCGCTTTGGCAGTCCTTTATGTCCAAGATACTGGACGGCCGTTTGGATAAGCCCATATTGGAGGATTCGCCCGCGTCTATCGGTTTGGTGCAGCGGACGGTGTGCGCGGTTTCGGGCAAGATTGCCACAGAAGCGTGTTATCAGGATGCGAACGGACGCGTACCCGTTACGGATTGGTTTGAAAAGACCACCGTACCGCAGGAAACGTGCGATGTGCATATTATGACCAATATCTGCACCATGTCCGGTCAGGTGGCGACGGAATACTGCCCGCAGGCATATGTGCAGACGACATGCGCGGCGCTGATCGATGTGGATTCGCCGTTCAGGGAGTTCCTGCCCGAGGTCATGACGCCTTATATGGCGAATCTCATCTATACAGATCTTCCGGCCGAGGTGTATATGCAGCAGAAATTCGCTACGGATACCGTTTGCTCTTTGCATACGCCGTACGGATACGGCGGATCATGGCAAAGCGTCGCCGTGACGAATGCCAACGATTTGATTGCAGAGATCAAGCATTATCTGCAAAATGTGCAGACGATTACGGATACGGAGCGAAATACGCTGACGGCCGGCGTGACGAACCTTGAAAGCACGATGCTTTCCGGCGACATCGGCAGTATCAACCAAGAAGCGGAGCGGCTGCGCTATAATTATGAGGTCATCAGCAGTGCGAACCCGCCTGTTTCGGTGGGGGAACAATGGATGAATTAGAGCTTCTGTACGCCGATTGGGCGCGCGAATTATGCCAAAGCGCCCACGCGCGAAGCGGCGACTATACGCATCCGGTATTCGGCACGGGCGCGAAAAACGCAAGGCTGATGCTTGTGGGCGAAGCCCCCGGCGGCGACGAGGCGAAGGCCGGACGTCCGTTTATCGGGAAAGCCGGACGGCAGCTTGATGCGCTGCTCAAGACGGCAGGGATCGGGCGAGA